>SDWL01000302.1 GCA_004195315.1 Lutibacter sp. | reverse complement strand
AACTAATGCCGCCCAAAGTTTCATTTTAATTCATTTATTAAACCTATTCTATTCCGTTTAAAACTGTTTTAATATAATTAGTATTGTTCATTATTTCTTTTAAAGCTTCATCATTATCAGTTACTATCATCTCTTTAAATTCAATCAAATTTTTAATATACTCATCTAAAGAACATATAATATTTTCCTTGTTTTGAAGAAATATAGGTGCCCAAGTATTTGCTGAACTTTTTGCCAATCGAACTGTTGAAGCGAAACCTGTACTTGCCATATCAAAAATATGCTGTTCGTTTTTTTCAATTCCCAATACGGTTTTGCCTAACATAAATGAACTCACATGCGATAAGTGTGAAACATACGCTATGTGTCTGTCGTGCTCTTCTGGACTCATCATTTTAATTCGCATATTCAGTTTTTTAAAAATACTAAACGCTTTGTCTAATATTTTCCAATCTGTTTTATCAACTTCACATAAAATATTCACCTTTTCATCGAACAAATTTAAGATGGCTGCTTCAGGCCCTGAAAATTCAGTTCCTGCTAAAGGATGTGCTGCTACATAATTTTTTCTGTTTGGATGATTCGAAACCATTTTACAAATTTCATTTTTTACCGAACCGACATCAAAAACTAACGTGTCTTTTGAAATTAAATCTAACACTTGTATTGCAACTTGTGGAATTGCATCAACTGGAACCGCAATAATCACTATTGAAGCATCTGACAATTGAGAAAAATCTATTTCCGAGTCAATTACTCCCAGTTCTAAAGACTTTTTTATATGTGCAGGATTTGCATCAATTCCAAAGACTTCATAACCATTTCGCTTCTTCAAATCTATCGCTAAAGAACCTCCAATTAAACCCAACCCTATAACTACTAATTTTTCCATTTTTCTAACTATTCACTTTTGTCAATCTGGTTAAAACTTCTTCTAAAACCTCTTCGGATACACATAATGATGCTCTAATATAGCCTTCTCCATTTGTTCCAAAAACTGTTCCTGGTGTTATAAACACATCTTTTTCGTATAATAAATTGTCTGTAAAATCTTCTGCACTTTTACCAATAGGTAATTTTGCCCAAACAAATAATCCACCAATTGTTGTATCATATGTACACTCTAAAGCATCAAATATTTTCCAAACTACTGCTCTTCTACTTTTATAAATTTCATCCTGTTCATTAAACCAACTCTTTGGTAATTTTAACGCTTCTACTGCACCTTTTTGAATTCCTAAAAACATTCCTGAATCCATATTACTTTTTACTTGTAATATTGTATTAATAATATTGGCATCACCTACCACCATTCCAACTCTCCAGCCAGCCATATTGAATGTTTTACTTAAAGAATTTAACTCAATAGCAACTTCTTTTGCTCCTTCAACAGCTAAAATACTTTGTGGATTTTCGTTTAAAATAAAACTATACGGATTGTCATTCACAATTAAAATATTGTGCTTTTTCGCAAATGTAATCAGTTGTTTGAAATCTTCTTTTGAAGCTACAGCACCTGTTGGCATATGTGGATAATTTACCCACATAATTTTCACTTTAGACAAGTCGTCTTTTTCAATTTCCTGAAAATTTGGCAACCAATTGTTATTTTCAATTAAATTATAAAATACAGGTTCAGCTTCCACTAATTTAGTCACTGAAGTATAAGTTGGATAGCCCGGATTTGGAATTAACACTTTATCTCCTTTGTTCAAAAAAGCCATTGAAACATGCATAATTCCTTCTTTAGAACCCATTAATGGAAGAATTTCAGAATTCGCATTTAAATCAACATTGTAATTTGCTTTATAAAAATCACTAATTCCTGAACGTAATTCTGGAATACCTTGATAACTTTGATATTTATGAACATTATTCAACTGCATTGCATTGTTTAATGCTTCAACAACATTTGAGTGCGCAGGTAAATCCGGACTCCCAATTGCCATATTTATCACTGGTTTTCCTTCATTTACCAACTCGGCTACTTCTCTTAATTTTTTAGAGAAATAGTATTCTTGAACATCATTTAATCTGTCTGCTTTTTGTATCATTATCTTTTTCCTTTATTGTATTCTCCTAGTACTTTTAAAGTCTCTACTTTTCCTTTAATTTCATTAATAGCATTGTAATAATCGGCATAACTATCAAAAATAAAATCTGCAAAAAATGCATATTTCCAAGGAGTCTCAATCACTGGCATTGATTGTATTTTAGAAAGGTTTAAATTATGCTTTGCTAAAATGGTTAAAACTAAAGCTAAACTTCCTGTTTCATGACTTGTTATAAATTTAATAGATGCTTTATTAGCTGAAACGCTACTTTTAATTTCCGAATTTGTTAAAATAAAAAATCGTGTAGAGTTCTCTTTTATGGTTTGAATTTCAGGCGCTAAAATTTCCAAATTGTAAATTTCAGATGCTAATTTACTTGCAATTGCTCCAACTCCTTCCAACTTTTGATCTTGTATTCTTTTAGCAACCAAAGCAGTATCCTTATCTTCAATTAATTTAATATGTGGGTATTGTTTAAAAAACTTATGACATTGTAATAATGCCATAGGATGTGAGTACACTTCTTTTATTTCCTCAATACTTTGTCCCTTTAACCCAATCAAATTGTGATGAATTGACAAATGATGTTCTCCGCAAATAGTCAATTGATGTTCATCAATAAGTGCATAGTTTGGTAAAATAGCTCCTGCTATGGAGTTTTCTATAGCCATAATTACAACTTCAGCTGTTTTATTATGTAATAAATCAGGCATTTCACTAAATGACAAACTCTCTACCAAATCAATATTTTTACCAAAATATTGTTCAGCTACTATGTGGTGAAACGATCCTTTTATTCCTTGTATGGCTACTTTCATTATTAATTTTTTGTCAAAAAAAAATCCCGAATTTAATTCGAGACTTTATCATTTGTTTTATTTATAAACACATACTAAGCCTCTCTTATTT
>SDWL01000301.1 GCA_004195315.1 Lutibacter sp. | reverse complement strand
AGATGTGTATAAGAGACAGAGATTAAATATGGCAGATTTTAAAGCAAAAGCATCCCTGATTTGGGAAGTTGCAAATTTATTAAGAGGTGATTACAAACAATCTGACTACGGAAAAGTTATCTTACCTCTAACTGTTTTAAGAAGATTAGATTGTGTATTGCAACCAACCAAAGAAGATGTTTTGGCACATTTACCAAAAGTTGCCGATAAACCAGACAAAACAAAAGATTTAATTCTAAATCAAAAATCTGGACACAACTTCCACAACAGAAGTAAATACGATTTTGATAAACTAATTGCCGACCCTGACAATATTGCTTCAAATTTGAGAAACTATATTAATGGGTTTTCTTCAAGTGCAAGAGAAATAATTGAATACTTCAATTTTGACGACCAAATTGAAAGAATGGACGACCCAAAAGCCGATATTCTTTTTCAAGTTGTAAAAAAGTTTTCTGAAATTGACCTTGCGGATATGGACAGTATGGAAATGGGTTACACCTTTGAAGAACTCATTAGAAAATTTGCGGAACAATCAAACGAAACTGCAGGAGAACACTTTACACCAAGAGAAGTAATTAAACTAATGGTTAATCTCTTGTTTATTGCAGACAATGAAAGCCTAACCAAAGAAGGAATTGTAAAAACAATGTATGACCCTGCTTGTGGTACTGGTGGAATGCTCTCTATTGGAGAACAACACCTGAAAAGTTTTAACAAAAAAGCAAAACTTGAAGTTTTTGGACAAGAAATAAATCCTGAATCGTATGCTATCTGTAAATCAGATATGTTGATAAAAGGACAAAATCCATCTAACGTAAAGTTCGGAAACACCTTTACTGTTGACGGATTGGAAGATGAAAAATTTGATTATGTCTTATCTAATCCACCCTTTGGAGTTGATTGGAAAAAAGCACAAAAAATAATCAAAGACGAACACGACAACAAAGGATATTCTGGACGTTTTGGAGCAGGTTTACCAAGAATAAATGATGGTTCTCTACTCTTTTTACAGCATATGATTTCAAAAATGAAATCTGACGGAACACGTATTGCAGTTGTTTTTAACGGTTCGCCTCTATTTACAGGAAGTGCAGGAAGTGGCGAGAGTAATATAAGACAATGGATAATAGAAAATGATTGGTTAGAAGCAGTTGTTGCAATGCCAGACCAATTGTTTTACAATACAGGAATTTCTACTTATGTATGGATTGTAAACAACAAAAAAAGCAAAGAACGAAAAGGAAAAATACAACTCATTAATGCAACAGGTCAAAAAGATGATGAACTCATAGCAGAAGGCAAAAGAGATTTTAACCGTTTCTACGAAAAGATGACAAAAAGTTTGGGTAACAAACGAAAAAAAATCATTGAAAACGGAGAAGAAAAAGGCATTGGTTTTATTACCAAAATATATGGCGACTTTGAAGAAAACGAGTTTAGCAAAATATACACAAATGACTTTTTTGGCTATTGGAGAGCAACTATTGAACAACCACAAGAAGAAAACGGAAAAATAGTAACTGACAAAAAAGGAAAACCAAAAGCAGATACTAAAAAACGTGATTACGAAAACATACCTTTCTTAAAATTAGATGCAGACAAAAAACTTGTGCCACAAACAATAAATGAATATTTTGATAGAGAAGTAAAACCACATTTACCAAATTCTTGGGTAGATGAAAGCAAAACCAAAATTGGCTACGAAATAAACTTTACTAAATATTTTTACGAGTTTAAACCATTACGTGCATTAGCAGATATAAAAGCAGATATTTTGGCTTTAGAACAAAGTACATTTGATTTAGAAAAAACTGTATTGGACTAATGGAAAGATTCGAAAAATATAAAGATAGTGGTATTGAATGGATTGGAGAAATTCCTAAACATTGGGATTCAATTCGATTAAAATATATTGGCGATTTGTATGGTGGATTGTCTGGTAAATCAAGTGCAGATTTTAAACAAAACAATAATCCAAAAAACAAGCCTTTTATACCTTTCACTAATATTGCCAACAATAAGATAATTGACCCAAATGATTTACAATATGTTGTAATTAAAGATGATGAAAAACAAAACCAAGTAACAAAAGGTGATTTGTTTTTTATGATGAGTTCTGAAAATATCGATGATGTTGGAAAGTCTACTGTTTTGCTTGATGATTTGAAAGAAACATATTTGAATAGTTTTTGTAAAGGTTTCCATTTTACAGACAAGAAATATTCACCCAGATTTATCAACTATCTATTATTAAGTAAAGCATACAGAAGTTTAGTGCAAATTGAAGCAAATGGATTTACTCGAATTAATCTTAAAATTGACAAGGTTAATAGTATTCCAGTAAAATTTCCATTGTTAGAAGAACAAACTACCATAGCCAACCATCTCGACCAAAAAACCATAGAAATAAACCAACTCATCAGCCAAAAAGAAGACTTACTTAAATTTTATGATGAAGAAAAAAAGGCTATCATAAACCAAGCGGTAACTAAAGGTATAAACCCGAATGTGAAACTAAAAGAAAGTGGTATTGAATGGTTGGGTGAAATTCCAGAGCATTGGGAAGTGAAAAAATTAAAGCATAATGCAGAAATGCAAGGAGGTTTTGCTTTTTCATCTAAAGATTTCATCATTGAAGGAACACAAATAATTAAAATTTCAAACCTATATCAAAATAAATTTCAAGCAGAAAGACAACCTACATATGTTTCTGAAAATTTCTTAAACTCACATTCTGCTTGGATAGTAAAAGAAGGAGATATTTTAATGTCAATGACTGGTACATTAGGAAAGAGAGATTATGGATTTGCAATACTAATAGAACTGTCTCTTATACACATCT
>SDWL01000300.1 GCA_004195315.1 Lutibacter sp. | reverse complement strand
AATTACAATTAAATATTTTAAACAAACCTTTTGCCTGATTATATAATGCAATTTTTTAATTAAAGACCTAGTTTACATATTATAACACTTCTTTTTATTTTAAATTTATTAACTATAAATTACTATATTCGCTTATTGCAATCATCTCTTCGATTGGGAAATAATAACTATGATTAAGCGCCAATAATAATGAGTAAAAATATTGTGTTTAGGGCAGTTCTGATTTTAATTAGTATGTCAATTTTTATTAATAAAGGATTTAGCCAAAATAAACAGGAAACAAAAATTGACAGTTTACGATTAGAATTAAAAAATGAAGAAAAAATCTCTACTCAGCTCGAGCTTGCATTGGCTATCTTTAAAAAAAACAATCAAGAAGCTCAGAGTTTAACAAAATCTGCTCTAACTACCTCTCTAAAAACTAAAAATAAATCTCAGGAGATGCGTTCTTATTATGTTCTTGGAGAGATAACTAAGGGTTTTGATAGTGTCAAGAAATCACAAATATATTATGATAAGGCTTTGCGCTTGTCAGAAGAAATTGGTGAAAATTGGTACAGAGGTGAAATTTTATTCGGAAAAGGGCAAAATTATTTTTCTACAGGTGAATACATAAAAGCAATTGAAAGTTTTAAAAAGTCAATTGAATTTGGTCATTTAACTGATAATTTTAAAACTATTGGTGCTTCCTATTCTATGATGGGAACTATTTTCCGTACAAATGCGATTTACGACAGAGCTATTGAATATTTCATCAAATCTAGGATGAACTATAAAAAAGCAAATTATATTGAGAGTGATGCTTGGGTATCATATTTATTAGGCAGAGTGTACGCTGACTTAAAGAATCCAATAAAAGCATTGGGATACTTTCAAGAATCTTTAGAGAAATACCAGGAGATCGCTAAAAATGACGAGGACAAAAATGGTTTAGCTATATGCTATGAGCAAATTGCTTTACTAAACTTAGAATTTGGAAATTTAGAAGAAGCACTAAAGAATATTAATGATTTATTTAAAATACGGTTAAAAGAGAAATCAAAATATGGTATGTCTAATGCCTATTCTTTGATGGGTAGAGTTGATTATTTGAAAGGTAATTATGAACAGGCAGAATTGTATTTTCATAAATCATTGGTATTAAAAACTGAGATTAGAGATTTAATTGGGCTACCAACCAATTATGAGTACCTCGGACTCTGTCTAATAGAAAGAGGTAATTTAGACGACGGTTTTAGTCAAATAAATAAGGGTCTCGAATTAGCTATTTCAAACAACCAGAAAAAAATTCAATTAGACATCTATTTAAAATTATCTGAAGTTTATTTGAAATTTAATCATCTCGAAAAGGCTATCTATAACCAGAAGAAGGTAATTGAAATTCAAAATGATATTTTTTTTGGTGTAGCTGGTATAAAAATGGAGCAATTGCAGATATTCTATGAAATTGATGAAAAAAATCAACAGTTAGTTGGACTAGAAAATCAGAATAAATTCAATGAGTTAAAGATTATACAGCAAAGAAATTATCAGTTTATGCTGGTATTAGGTATTTTGATTGCAATATTAATAACAATAACAATATATGTGTTCTACAAAAAACTACGTCATAAAAACAATGAACTAGAAGCTTCAAACACAACTAAAAACAAACTTTTTTCTATTATAGCTCATGATTTAAGAGGGCCGATTGGTACAGTGAATGAATTACTTAGGATTCTTTTGGATGCAACCAAAAATAAAAACATAAAAAAAGTTGAAAAATTTGTTCCAATAATACATAAAAGTATGAATGAAACATATAATTTATTAGACAATCTTCTGCAATGGGCAAACTCTCAAAAGAAAAAAATAAAGATTAAACTAGAAATACTGCCATTAAGCAAAATAGTCCATAATACGTTGAAATCGATTTCTAGTCAGGCCGAAAGAAAAAACATAGATATTAATGTGGATATTGATGAAAATATTAATGTTATTGCGGATTTGATGGTGCTGAAAACCATTATTCTAAACTTAGTAACAAACGCAATTAAGTTTACAAATGAACATGGGGAAATTTCAATAAGTGCAGTTCAAAAGAATAATTTAATTCAAATTTGTGTAAAAGATAGTGGAATCGGAATTTCATCGGATACAGTAAAAAAATTGTTTTTAATTAACACAAATTTTAGCAAAAACGGAACAGCTGGGGAAAAAGGTACTGGGCTTGGCTTAATATTATGTAAAGATTTTGTTAAATTGCATAAAGGCGAAATTTGGGTAGAAAGTATTTTAAATAAGGGTAGTTCATTCTATTTTACCCTTCCTAATTAAAATTGATTTTTCAGTTAGTTAAATTGTATAATATCGCACTTACTAAAAACGCACGTTTATTCACGACCTTTAAATTCTTCATGTATTTTCACCATAAAGTTCATCAAAATCAATAAAGTAAGGTTTAGTTATTCTATGAATTGCTTTTGAAAATCAAATGTATCTAAACTGATTTACAATTAGATAAAATCAAGGTTACTAAATTTATTTTTCCGTTTCATTACCAAAACAATTTTAAAAAATTCCACCTCAATTCTCCACCACCTAAAATGTTGAGTCAATAAATACCATTAAGTTATTGAATATCAGTTATTCAAAGAATCAAAAAAGAAGTCCTTTATTGGCTGCCAGTCTCTACCTAATACTATTCATTTGTTTATAAATAATTTCAATTAATTCAACATGAGCATTTTACGCTCTTTTAGTTTTCTCTCGTTTCTAATATTACTATTTAAAACATCTAATTATTGAACCTATATAAAACAAAAAAGACTTTCAATTTCTTGAAAGTCATACTGTCATTGAGTGGAGAAGATGGGAGTCGAACCCACTACCTCTTGACTGCCAGTCAAGCGCTCTAGCCAGATGAGCTACATCCCCATTGCTTGCAAAATACTGATTTTATTGAATTTCTCCCATTTTAATAGGGAACAATAA
>SDWL01000026.1 GCA_004195315.1 Lutibacter sp. | reverse complement strand
AATATAAAATTATTAATACTGAAAAAACTTTTAAGTTTAACAGTTCTATTGAAATTACCCTAATAAACTTAGATAAATTTCATTTCGAAAATTCTTTAGGGAATATTATAGATAATGCTATAAAATATGGAGGAGATATCATTACTATTGAATTAACTTCAACAAAAAACACTACAGTAATTGTAATTAAAGACAATGGAAATGGAATTTCTAAAACACAAAAAGATAAGGTTTTTGATCAATTTTACAGAATTCCAATGGGTAATACACATAATGTAAAAGGTTTTGGTATTGGTTTGTATTACACCAAAAAAATTATTGAGAAACACGGTGGAAACATAACTATTATTTACGATAAAAATAACAGTACCTTGTTTAAAATTGAATTACCAAATGAATAATCCTGTAAAAATATTACTTGCCGAAGACGAACCATCTTTAGGACAAATTATCAAGGAAAGCTTAGAAACAAGAAATTTTGAAGTATTACTTTGCGCTAATGGTGAAGAAGCTTATAAGGTTTATAAAGCTGAAAACCCTCTTTTATTAGTATTGGATGTAATGATGCCTAAAAAAGATGGTTTTACACTTGCCAAAGAAATTAGGGAAGAGAACCCAGATATTCCAATTATATTTTTAACAGCAAAATCACAAATTGAAGATGTAGTTGAAGGCTTTTCAATTGGTGGTAATGACTATTTAAAGAAACCATTTAGTATGGAAGAGCTTATTGTTAGAATAAATGCGCTGTTAAAAAGAGGAAAAGATGAATTAAATGATGGCCCAATAAAAATTGGAAACTATATTTTCAACTTAAAAAAACAAACACTTCAAATAAATACTATTATTGAAAATTTAACGCATCGTGAAGCTCACTTATTATATTATTTAATAAAAAATAAAAATCAAGTTTTAGAGCGTTCCTTCATTTTAAAAAAATTATGGGGAGATGATGACTTCTTTAATGCAAGAAGTATGGATGTTTTTATTACCAAACTTCGAAAAAAATTAAAAGAAGATACAGCTATTCAAATTATAAATGTTAGAGGTTACGGTTATAAATTAATTTATTAACAGTTTATATTTGAGTGCCAAAAACACAAAAAAATTAATTACTTTAGCTTTTTAAATTTCACTTAAAGATTAATTATGCACGTAGCTATTGCTGGAAATATTGGAGCCGGAAAAACCACATTAACAAAACTTTTAGCAAAACATTATAAATGGGATCCTCATTTTGAATCTGTAGATGAAAATCCTTATTTAGATGACTTTTATGGTGAAATGGAACGTTGGTCTTTTAATTTACAGGTCTACTTTTTAAACAGTAGATTTCGCCAAGTATTAAAAATTAGAGAAAGTGGAAAAAGCATTATTCAAGACAGAACTATTTATGAAGATGCTCGAATATTTGCACCAAACTTGCACGCTATGGGTTTAATGACCAATAGAGATTTTAAGAATTACGCATCACTTTTTGAATTAATGGAACGCTTGGTAACACCTCCCGATTTATTAATTTATTTAAGAGCCTCAATTCCTACTTTAGTTGGTCAAATTCATAAAAGAGGACGTGATTACGAAAACTCAATAAGCATAGATTATTTAAGCAGATTAAATGAACGTTATGAAGCTTGGATTACAAAATACACCAAAGGAAAATTACTAATAGTTGATGTTGATAATTTAAATTTTGTTGATAACCCAGAAGATTTGGGAACTGTTATTAATAAAATAGACTCTCAAATAAACGGATTATTTTAAAAAATTACTCATAAAAAAAGCTCGCTATAAATATTTATAGCGAGCTTTTTTTGTTTTATACCTTAGAGTTTAAGAGTTCTTTTCAATCACTTTCTCAACTTTAATAACTTTCGATTTTACTTCAACATCTTTCAATTCATCTAATTGTGCTTTTACTTCTTCTTCTGTTCCTTCAAAGGTTTTATCTTCCATAGTTACGTCACCATTTTCAGTTGTAGTAGTTGTAACAGTTGCTTTCACAGTTCCATCATCGTTTTTAGTCATTTCTACTTTAACTTCTTTAGAAATATCTTTAGCAACAACTTCTGTAGCTGCTTTTTCTTTAGAATACTCTGAAATTTCAACAGCGTCTAGTGCAATACTAGGTGCAATAACTAACGCTACAACAGACATTAATTTTAATAAAATATTTAATGAAGGTCCAGACGTATCTTTAAAAGGATCTCCAACTGTATCACCTACAACCGATGCTTTATGCGCTGCTGTTCCTTTTTTACCTTGTTCTTCAATCATTTTTTTAGCATTATCCCATGCACCACCAGCATTAGATTGAAAAATAGCCATTAAAACTCCCGATGTTGTAACACCTGCTAATACGCCTCCTAACATTTCTGCTCCACCAATAAAACCGATTGCTACAGGTACTAAAAGAGCTAATAACCCAGGAAGTACCATTTCTTTAATTGATGCTTCAGTTGAAATTTCAACACACTTTTCATATTCAGCATATCCATCAGCTGCGTCAAATATTTTCCTGTCTTCTTCTGATGCTTTTGACATATCAGAATCATATTTACGTAATACTTCTAAAGCAGCTTTTAATTGAGGAATGTCTTTAAACTGACGACGAACCTCTTCAATCATAGCCATTGCTGCACGACCTACAGCATTCATAGATAAAGCAGAAAACACAAATGGTAACATACCACCTACTAATAATCCCGCCATAATCAATGGTTGAGAAACATCAATAGCCGTAACGTTTGCAGTTTTCATAAAAGCTGCAAATAAAGCTAATGCAGTTAAAGCAGCAGAAGCAATAGCAAAACCTTTACCAATTGCAGCAGTTGTATTCCCAACAGCATCTAATTCATCAGTACGTTTACGTACTTCTTTAGGTAATTCAGCCATTTGAGCAATACCACCTGCATTGTCAGAAATTGGCCCATATGCATCAACAGCTAGCTGAATACCAGTGTTTGCTAACATACCAACTGCAGCAATTGCAATACCATATAATCCTGCAAAATGGTGAGATACAATAATTGCTGTTGCAATTAAAATAATTGGAATAGCTGTTGACATCATACCAACACCTAAACCTGCTATAATATTTGTAGCCGAACCTGTTTCAGATTGTTTAACTATATATACTACTGGTTTTTTTCCAGTACCTGTGTAATATTCAGTTATTTTTCCAACACAAAAACCAGCAATTAAACCAGCAATTGTTGCCCAAAAAACACCTAATGAAGTATATTTAACGCCATCTAAAGTCCATTCTTCCGGTAATAAACCAGAATATACAATTATAAAAAAGGAAGCAACTATCATTAATGACCCTGATCCAAACTCCCCTAAATTTAATGCTTTATGTGGCGATCCTCCATCTTTCACTTTCACTAATAAAGTACCTATTATTGACATAACTATACCAACAGCAGCTAACACTAATGGTAAATATACTGCTCCTAAACCATCAAAGTTTGGAGTTATAATAAAAGCTCCTAAAACCATAGTTCCAATTATTGAACCAACATATGATTCAAATAAATCGGCTCCCATACCAGCAACATCTCCAACATTATCTCCAACGTTATCTGCAATAGTTGCAGGATTTAAAGGGTGATCCTCAGGAATACCAGCTTCAACTTTACCCACTAAATCTGCTCCAACATCGGCAGCTTTTGTATAAATACCACCTCCAACACGTGCAAATAATGCAATTGATGAAGCTCCTAATGAAAAACCCGAAAGTACATTTAATACCATTGGAATATTTTCTGTACCAGGCCACATGTATTGATAAATCATAAATAATCCACTCAAACCTAAAACACCTAAACCAACAACACCCATTCCCATAACTGAACCACCAGCAAAAGCAACTTCTAATGCTTTTCCTAAAGATGTTCTTGCAGCTTGTGTTGTTCTAACATTTGCCTTTGTAGCTGCTCGCATACCAATAAAACCAGCTAAAGCTGAGCAAATTGCACCAACAACAAATGACAAGGCAATCATTCCGTTAGAACCAACCTCATAGGTTCCTTTAAAAAATAATAAGATTGCAACCGCTACCACAAAAATAGTTAGTATTTTGTATTCAGCTTTTAAAAACGACATTGCTCCATCTGCAATGTGTTTTGCAATTCTCTTCATTTTATCATTACCATCATCTTGTTTTGAAACCCAACTATTTTTAATAAACACAAATACAAGTGCCAATAGACCAAATAAGGGTAAAAATTTTACGATTAATTCCATTTTTTATTTATAAAGGTTTAATATATTTTTTATTGCTCCAAAAGTAGCGTTTTCAAACGTTTTCGCAAGCCTTTTTTCAAAAAAAAACCTTTCATTTTTTGAAAGGTTTTTTTAAGGTTTTATATGGTAAACGTTCTATTTTTTTTATGCTCACTTAGCTCATACCTTTCAGTACTTGATTCAACAATCTGGTATGCTTCTTCAACATTACCCCAACCGCCAACATCAACTTTCTTTTCTTCCAAGTCTTTATAAACTTGAAAAAAATGTTCAATTTCTTTTACTTGGTGTGGATTCATATCTGAGATATCGTTCAACTGATTCCATATAGGATCAGAAACTGGCACACAAATTATTTTTTCGTCAGGCCCTTTTTCATCAGTCATATGAAAAACTCCAATTGGTTTCACTTCCATCACACACATTGGATATGTTGGTTCACTTCCTAAAACTAATACATCTAATGGATCTTTGTCTAAGGCTAATGTTTCGGGAACAAATCCATAATCCCCAGGATACATCATTGATGAAAATAACATTCTATCAAATCTAATTTTGTTTAGCACAAAATCATATTCATACTTATTTCTACTCCCTTTTGGTATTTCAATTAAGACATCAAATGTCTTTTGGCTAATAAAACTCATTATCTTCTTATTTAGTTTTTTGGCAAATTACAAAATTTCATTATTAATAGTGATATTTCTTAAGATATTTTAAAAGTGGAATCCAAAAGCTCCTTTTATTGCAAAATTACTTGCCCCAAGAGTATCTTTGTAATTTCCTCTCCAACTGAAATCTATTCTAAAAACTTTAAAAATATTTCCAATTCCAACATTGTATTCATAATATCCTTTAGTTGGTGCAACATAATTTATATTTGAAGCATTTAATGCAATATTTTTATCTGAAATTTCTCCCCATAATACTTTCACCCCAACTATTTCACGTAAATTTAATTTTCTTAATAAAGGAACTCTAGATAAAAACCTACCATTAAAATTATGTTCAACATGAAGTGATGCGTACTTATCAGTAACAAACTCGTAATAATCTAATAATGAATAAGTGTTTTCAATAGTGAAATATGATTGATTACCTGGTACAACACTTAACAACCCTAATGGAACTTCTCCAAAAGTTTTTCCAACTTCAAAAGTTGTAAACATTCTTCCAAAACCACCAATTAATATTGGTTGTCTATAAAAAAACTGAACCTTTTCGTACTCAAAATTACTATTAAATACGTCTTTTAAACCTCTTGAATAGTTTAAAAACAACGTTGAATAAACATCTGTAACTTCATTACGTTCAACACCATGCCCAATTGTTTTTCTGTTTGGTGTATATTTTATTGAAAAATCAATTTCAGATTGTACTACATCCGATTTTTTAATGTTATTTTCTTTATCTAGCCAATAATCTAAATTAAATGTCTCAGGTGAAGCAGATTCTAAAGTTCTAAAAGATGTTCCAATTCTAAAGTATAAATTCTTTTTAGGTTCTATAGACATAAATACATTCGACAAATTAATTGAAGTTAACTTGCTATTATCTCCGCTGGAAAATAAAGATGATGATGCAAAACTTCTTCCTAAAACATCATTTGTAGTTGTTAAACTCACTCCAATTTGTTCAATATCTCGTCTATTTCCACCACCAATAATAAATCTGCTTTTCGGATTTAACATCCACTTTCCTGATAAACCATATTTAAATTTATCGTCCTTAAAACCATATGCAGTATATCCTTGTAAACGCCAAGGTTCATTTCCTCCTAAAAAAGTTCTACCTCCTACTCGTAACCTCCATCCTTCAACATCATTTTTTCCGAAAGTTGAAAAAACATCACCAAAATCAAATTTATTAAACTCTATATAACCAGAGCCTAAAATAGATACCAAATTATAAATTTGCTTAAATTTTGGGACTGTTTTTAAAGTATCTAACATCTTATAAATACCTTGTTCATTTTTATTTAATTTTTCTTGCCTGTTTACACTCCAATATCCATCTGTTTTATTGTAAATTTCATCATCGTAAACATTTATTTCTTTCGTATAAAATTTGGCTTCTTTCTCTTTATTGAATTCATAATCTTTGTACATCGTAGTTCTTCTACCGTACATTCCTTTGGCTTGTTCTTTCTTTTTAAAACTAAAATCAGACAACATATAATCTCGCTTCAATAAAAATACCGAATCATTTAAAACCTCAAACTCCTGTTCAATATAAATATCTTTTACCCAGTTAATATTTGCACTTCTATTAGCTTGCATATTAATTTCTTTAACTGCAAACGTGGTATCATTCACCCAAAAATCACCTTTAAAAGTTAATTCATTTTTTCTTCTTGGGTAGTATAAAATATTGTAACACCATTTATTATCTATAAACGCGCTATCTCTTAAAACATAATTATAAGTTGAAATTCCAGCAGCTTTAGAAATTGGACTCACAAAACTTTTGTCGAATATTTTAATGTAACTATCATAAACATTATAGTCTACATACAAATCTTTTATAAATGCAATTACATTTTGATTGGATTCAAAGCCTGAATTTTTATTTGCAATTAAATCTTCTCGAAATCTTTTTCCATCTTTATTTTTACCATACGTTTTATGAATAGATTCATTTATGAAAATTGGCAAAAAAGCTTTTCCTGTAATTCGTGAAGTATCAATACCTTCAAAAACAAACTCCATTCCTTTAAAAAATTTGCTTTTTTTCATTGCACTATCAACATTATTTAAATCAAATTCAAGTTTTTCGTATTTTTCGTACTCATATTGATCGAATAAATAAATACCGTTTTCACGTTTTTTTTCCCAAATCTTTTTTAGAATTGCTATTGCCGGATTTCCTTTTTTCTTAACTTTTCCACTATAAATAAATACTTCGCCCAATCTAGAAGCCTCTTCTTTTAAGGTGATTATTAAATTAAAATCTCTATTTTTTACAGTCACAATTTTAGTTTCAAAACCTAAAAATGAAATCTCTACTTGGGTATACGTCTTATCAGATTCTAAATAAAATTTCCCATTTTCATTTGAGACTGTTCCTGTTGTAGAACCAACAAAAACAATATTTGCAAATGGTACAGTTTCATTCATTTCATCTTTAACAACACCACTAATTTTCACTTGAGCAAAACCAGCAGAAATAGAAAGTAAAAACAGTAAACTGAGTAATTTTATTTTTTTTATCATAATAAAAAATCCTCTCAGGATTTACCTTGAAAGGAATTTATAACGCAAATTGCATGTCTTTATTTTATATAAAGTACATCTTTAACAGCTTTTACAACATCATTAAAGTTTGGCAACCATTCTTCCAATAAAACCGGAGAATATGGTGCTGGAGTGTCAGCCGTAGTAATTCTTCTAATTGGGGCATCCAAATGATCAAATACATTTTCTTGAACTTGGAACGTAATCTCAGAAGATACACTTGCAAAAGGCCAAGCTTCCTCTAAAACAACCAATCTATTAGTTTTTCTTACTGAAGTAAAAATAGCTTCAAAATCCATTGGTCTAACAGTACGCATATCTAATATTTCAACTGAAATACCTTCTTTTTCTAATATTTCAGCTGCTTTGTATGCTTCTTTAATTATTTTTCCAAATGAAACAATAGTTACATCTGTTCCTTCTCTTTTAATATCTGCAACACCAAGAGGTATGATATACTCTCCTTCTGGAATTTCCATTTTATCACCATACATTTGTTCAGATTCCATAAAAATAACTGGGTCATTATCTCTAATTGCAGCTTTTAATAATCCTTTTGCATCATAAGGGTTTGAAGGAATAACTACTTTTAAACCCGGTGTATTTGCAAACCAGTTTTCAAAAGCTTGTGAATGCGTAGCACCTAATTGTCCTGCTGAACCTGTAGGCCCTCTAAAAACAATTGGACAGTTTAATTGTCCACCAGACATTTGTCTTATTTTTGCTGCATTATTTATAATTTGATCAATACCTACTAATGCAAAATTAAAAGTCATATACTCAACAATTGGTCTGTTTCCGTTCATAGCAGATCCTATAGCAATTCCTGTAAAACCAAGTTCTGCAATTGGAGAATCTATAACTCGTTTTGTTCCAAACTCAGCTAACATCCCTTTTGAAGCTTTATATGCACCATTGTACTCTGCAACCTCTTCCCCTATTAAGAAAATAGATTCATCTCTTCTCATCTCTTCGCTCATTGCTTCACAAATGGCTTCTCTAAATTGTATAGTTTTCATCTTGTTTATTTTAAGATTTGCAAAAGTAAGCATTTCTAAAATTAGAATCAAAAAAATATTGTTTTATAAAAATTTATTATGCACGCATAGTATTTTTAAAAAAAAGTAGTACATTCGTATAAATTAATAAAAAAAGGGTGTTAATTTTAAACCCAATATTCAAAAATTTATAATAAATGAAAATATTAGTTTGTATTAGCCACGTTCCAGATACTACTTCAAAAATCAATTTCACAGAAAACGATTCTAAATTTGATAGCAATGGTGTGCAATTTGTAATAAATCCATATGATGAGTTTGCATTAACCAGAGCCATGTGGTTTAAAGAAAAACAAGGTGCTACAGTAACTGTTGTAAATGTTGGAAATGTTTCTACTGAACCTACATTACGTAAAGCCTTGGCTATTGGCGCTGATAATGCTATTAGAGTAAACACAGAAGCTACTGATGGACTTGCAGTTGCAAAAGAATTAGCCGAAGTTGTTAAAAATGGTGGTTATAATTTAGTTTTAGCAGGAAAAGAATCTATTGATTACAATGGCGGAATGGTTCCTGGAATGCTTGCTGCTCTATTAGATTTTAGTTTCGTAAATGCCTGTATTGGGCTTGAAATTGACGGTGATAAAGCAACTATTTCACGTGAAATTGACGGTGGAAAAGAAATTTTAACTTCAAATTTACCATTAATTATTGCTGGTCAAAAAGGATTAGTTGAAGAAAAAGATTTACGTATACCAAATATGAGAGGTATTATGATGGCGCGTAAAAAACCTTTAAGTATTGTTGAGCCTGTAAATAACAGCCCAGCAACTTCCATAGCTTCTTTTGAAAAACAAGCTGCAAAATCTGCTTGTAAACTAGTTGATAATGTAGATGAACTTATTAGTTTACTACACAACGAAGCTAAAGTAATATAATTAATTAATGTGGATTTGTTTAATTGTTTAACTGTGTAAATAAGCGCAAAAAACAATTAACCTATTTACACAAATAAACGATTTAACAAACAAAAATATATGTCAGTATTAGTTTTTGCCGAAACATCGGAAGGAAAATTTAAGAAATCTGCTTTTGAAGTAACTTCTTATGGGAAAAAAGTTGCAGAGCAGTTAGGAACAAATGTTGTTGTATTAGCAATAAATTCAAGCGACCCTACATTATTATATACATACGGTGCTGAAAAAGTTTTGAATGTTTTAAATGACTCATTAAAAACTTTTAATGTTAAAATATTCGCTAACATTATTAAACAAGCTGCTGAAAAAGAAAATTCACAAGTTGTGATATTAGATTCAGCTTCAAATAGTTTATATCTGGGACCTAATGTTGCGGTTAATTTAAATGCTGGTTATGTAACAAATGTTGTAGCATTACCAAGTTCAACTTCTCCATTAACAGTAAAAAGAAAAACCTTTTCAAATAAAGCATTTAATAACACCATATTAAATACAGATATCAAAGTTATTTCATTAGCTAAAAATTCTTATGGGTTAATAGAAAATGAAGTTTCAGGTAGTATTGAAGAATTTTCTCCTTCTTTAGTTGAAAGTAATTTAACTTCAGAAAGAATTGAACAAACAACTGGAAAAGTAACAATTGCAGATGCTGATATTGTAGTTTCTGGTGGTAGAGGTTTAAAAGGACCTGAAAATTGGGGAATGATTGAAGAGTTAGCTGAAATTTTAGGAGCTGCTTCTGCTTGTTCTAAACCAGTTTCAGATTTAGGCTGGAGACCTCATAGTGAACATGTTGGACAAACCGGAAAACCTGTAGCTTCAAATTTATACATTGCTATTGGAATTTCAGGTGCAATTCAACATTTAGCAGGTGTTAACTCTTCTAAAGTAAAAGTTGTTATTAATACAGACCCTGAAGCCCCTTTCTTTAAAGCAGCGGATTATGGGATTGTAGGCGATGCTTTTGAAGTAGTTCCAAAATTAATTGAAAAGTTAAAAGAATTTAAAGCAAATAACGCATAATTTTATTAAATTGTGCCTCTTAATAAGGCTGTCTAATGATTGGGCATCAAAGTCCTTTGATTAGACAGTCTTTTTTGTTAATTTTAACTTATGAGTTTAGTTCGTCTAAATATTAAAGGCATATCCTATAGTCAAACGCAAAGCGGCGCCTATGCACTAGTTCTTAGTGAAGTTGATGGTAGTAGAACATTACCAATTGTTATTGGAGCTTTTGAAGCACAATCAATTGCAATTGCTTTAGAAAAAGAAATTAAGCCACCACGCCCTCTCACTCACGACCTTTTTAAAACTTTTGCGGATCGATTTCACATTATTATAAAACAAGTTATCATTCATAAATTAGTTGATGGCGTATTTTATTCAAGTTTAATTTGTGAACGAGATAAAATTGAAGAAATTATTGATACAAGAACTTCTGATGCTATTGCGTTGGCAACGCGTTTTAATGCACCAATCTTCACCTATGAAAATATATTAGATAAGGCTGGTATTTATTTAAAAATGAAAGACACATTATCTATTGAAGAGGACCCTTTAAGTATTGAAAATTTAACAGATGAACCTATAAAAAAAGAAACTTCTTTTTCTAAATACACTCTCAAACAATTAAACGAAAAATTAAATGAAGCTATTCAGCAAGAAAATTATGAATTAGCTGCAAATATTCATGATGAAATAAATAAACGATCTCCCAAATAAAATTAAAATATGTTTAAAAAATTAAGTCTATTTACCCTATTCTTTTTCAGTATACTTTCAATAAATGCACAAGAAACAATTCAAACTTCAATTATAGAAAACCAAGGATTTTCTTTAACATCATTATGGCGTGGTGTTTTAGGAATGGTTTCATTATTGGTGATTGCTTATCTCTTTAGCAGCAACAGAAAAGCCATAAATTGGAAAACAGTTGGTGCTGGTTTAACAGCTCAATTAATTATAGCTTTTGGGGTTATAAAAGTACCTTTTATACAAAGAGGTTTTGAATTTGTTGGAGGAATATTTACAAATATTCTAGATTATACAATGGCTGGAAGTGAGTTTTTATTTGGAGGTTTGATGAATATTGAATCTTATGGTTTTATATTTGTTTTTCAAATTTTGCCAACTATTATATTCTTCTCAGCATTAACATCTTTATTATTTTATTTAGGAGTAATCCAAATTGTAGTAAAAGGAATGGCCTGGATCTTAACTAAATTATTAAAAATCTCAGGTGCAGAAGGTTTATCTGTTGCAGGAAATATATTTTTAGGGCAAACAGAAGCCCCTTTAATGATAAAAGCATATTTAGAACGTATGAATCGTTCAGAAATATTATTGGTAATGATTGGCGGAATGGCAACTGTTGCTGGTGGTGTTTTAGCTGCCTATATTGGATTTTTAGGAGGAAGTGATCCTGTTTTACGTTTACATTATGCAAAACATTTATTGGCAGCATCTGTTATGGCTGCTCCAGGAGCAATAGTTATTGCGAAAATGTTATACCCACAAACAGAAAAAATTAATACTGACGTAAAAGTTTCACAAGATAAAATTGGTTCAAACATTTTAGACGCTATTGCAAATGGTACTACCGAAGGTTTAAAATTAGCTGCTAATGTTGCTGCAATGCTATTAGTTTTTGTTGCAATTATTGCCATGCTAAATGGTATTTTAGGTTGGGTTGGTGATATCACAAACCTTAATGAATTGGTAGCTGCTTATACTCCATATCAAAAATTTTCATTAGAATCTATTCTAGGAACCATTTTCGCTCCGCTAATGTGGTTAATTGGAGTTGCTAGAGAAGATGCAATGTTAATGGGACAATTACTAGGTGTAAAATTAGCAGCTAGCGAATTTGTGGGATATATTCAACTTGCTGAATTAAAAAATGTAGCAAACGCAACACATTTTACCTATAGTAAATCTATAATTATGGCTACTTATATGCTGTGTGGATTTGCAAATTTCGCATCCATTGGTATTCAAATTGGTGGTATTGGATCGTTAGCTCCAGGACAACGTAAGACATTATCAGAATTTGGTATGAAAGCATTAATTGGTGGTTCATTAGCATCATTATTATCAGCTACAATTGCAGGTATGATTATTGGGTAACGCTAACTATTAAAATGTTTAACTGTATGTTAATTACAATTAAACACATCTAGAAAAAACACTAAAATGAAACAATATTTAGACTTAATAAAACACGTTCACAATCACGGAATTGTAAAAGAAGACAGAACTGGAACTGGAACTAAAAGTGTTTTTGGGTATCAAATGCGTTTTGATTTAAGTGAAGGTTTCCCGATGCTAACAACAAAAAAATTACATTTAAAATCTATTATTTATGAATTATTGTGGTTTTTAAAAGGTGATACAAATATTGAGTATTTAAAAGAAAACAATGTAAAAATTTGGGATTCTTGGGCTGATGAAGATGGTAATTTAGGTCCGGTTTATGGACATCAATGGCGGAATTGGAATAGCGAAGGAATAGATCAAATTACAGAAGTGATTAAAACCATAAAAACAAATCCTGACAGTAGAAGAATGGTAATTTCAGCTTGGAATCCTAGCGTTTTACCAGATACTTCCGTTTCATTTTCAGAAAATGTTTCAAATGGAAAAGCAGCTTTACCACCTTGTCACGCTTTTTTTCAATTCTATGTAACCGAAGGAAAATTATCTTGTCAATTATATCAACGTAGCGCTGATATTTTTTTAGGAGTTCCCTTTAACATTGCTTCTTATGCGTTATTTACGATGATGATGGCTCAAGTTTGCGATTTAAAACCTGGTGATTTTATTCATACTTTTGGCGATGCTCATATCTATAGTGATCATAGTAAGCAAATTGATCTGCAATTATCTAGAAACCCTAGAGAATTACCAAAAATGGAAATAAATCCTTCGATAAAAAATATATTTGATTTTACATTTGATGACTTTACATTAAAAAATTATAATCCACACCCACATATTAAAGGTAGCGTTTCAGTATAATACCTGTCTCTTATACACATCT
>SDWL01000299.1 GCA_004195315.1 Lutibacter sp. | reverse complement strand
AGATGTGTATAAGAGACAGCATTGAATTAAATAATCAAATGCCTTTTTACTATAGAAATCGCTTGGGACAATGTCACTTGAATTCTTAAATAAATCTGCTATTTTACGTCCAACTCTTTCCTTTTTTATGGCCTCCTTAGAAACGGACTTTCCCTTTATCTTATCTTCAAGTTCTTTCCTGATAATTAATTCATTTTCGTGATTTTCCTGGATATTTACACTTTGAGCATAGTAATTTATTGCAATTCCAGAAATAAAATTCACAAATTCATTATCAACTAAATTATCATTACCCCTATGTTTCCAAAACAAATCAGTCCAAGTGGTGTCTATTTTATGAGAAAACGTAAACCTTGGGTTAGTAATTTCCGTTTCCCATTTCTTTTCTTCAATGTATTTTTCAAAAATAGCTTTAAAATGTTCGAAATCTGCCAATTCCTTCCCTCTAGCATTCATTTTTATGTAGAGGTCATCTGTTAATCCAATATCTTTAAGTTCTTTAAAATGAAATGTTATCGGTGAGTTTTCAGACAATAAATTAATCCATATTTTTGTTAAATCCATTCCCCTCAAATGCTCTTCAATATCTTCCAACATAGTTAATATTGCTTTTATTGTCGGGTCTTTTTCCCATGATAAAAAGAACCATGTTGAATCCTTTATTTGCTCACTAATTGATTTTCCTATTCCTATGTTATCACCTTCAATAACAAGTTTGTTGCAAAATTCCCTGGAAGAAATGCGGGTTTCATAGGTGAACTTTATTAATTGGCTTCTTACTTCCGAAAGTTCCCCCATTTTTTGAGCAATAAACCAATGTAAAAGATAGAGTGTTGTTAACCGCTGTTGTCCATCTAAAGGCTGAAATACACCGTTTTCAATATTCCCGTAAACAAAATCTAATTCAAGTGAGCCATTCTCTTTATTAGTTGCATTTATTAAACTTCTCAAAAAACGATGTCTAATTTTATTAGTCTTTTCATTATCTCTACCTTGGGCATAATCTCTCTGGATTATTGGGATTTCGATTTTTGATGTTTTACGAATTAGTTGCCAAAAACTCAATTGGGCATTATTTTTAAGAATACTCATAGTATATTTAATTTTTTTGTGGAAAAACTGTTCCATTAATATTTTCAAAATATGTCTCTCTGTCTGTTTCATTCCACAATTCTAAATCAATCAACTCTTTAGAATAGTATTTCATGAAAATATTTTTAGTGCAAATAGGAATAAACGTTCCTTTTTTTTCATTTTCAATAATTTTCTTTCTTTTTTCTTTGAAAGAATCATTTTTATATGAGCGATTTGTCCCTCTGTCTAATAAACAAAGGTTACGAATATGATTATCTTCTTCACCTAAAACATAAATTATTATCTCATCAAATTTATTTTCATCAATCAAACTTTCATTAGCTATTATATTCTTTATGATAGCATTAAATTCCTTATTTGTATGGCTTTTCGTTTGAATAAAGTTTTTATTCAACCACTCATTCTGTTGTTCCTTTTTTACTTTTACTTTTGTAGCAATTGCATGAATGTGTTCAATATCCCATTGTTCATTTTTATATCTATCAAATGGGAAACGACTTGATTCATTCTTATTGTCAAGCATGGTTTGAATATTATGCAAAAGCAATACATTTCTAATTAAACCATTATTACCATATTCTACGGTTTGTAAATCTTCACATTTAACCTTATCCGTAATTCTCGTATTTAGATATAGCTTAAATTCTTTTTTTGTTCGGGTTTTAGCTTTTGTAATTAGGTTTTTCAAACCTTCTCCAATCGCAATTAGAAAACCTGTTTTGTGATACAATTCTCTATCATTAAACCACTCTTCAATGGTTTGAAAAAGTCGTTTAATTTCTTGCCAATTATCCTCAACCTCTTTTTGACTTTTTGTTTTGAATTTCTCTGAAAAAAAGCGGAATGTTGAATATTGGTCATTGCCATTACTTACTCCCTGAATCTCTTTCATTAAATTGAAGATGTACTCAAGGCGAGTTGGTAGAGTATTTTTATCTTTATTAATAAAATACCATAATTCCTTATTCTGCAATAAATACTCCATCCTATCCCATTCTGAAGCAATTTCCAACTGTTTAAGTTTTAGTTTTTCAGGTTCGCAATTTGGAAAATTTGAACTATTAAGAAATAGTGCTTTTATTAATTCTGCATTTGTTAATGAGATTTTTCCCATATTTATACGGGTGAAAATTTCTATGGCATCTTTTTCTGAAGAAACTTTATACCAGATAACCTTTGAATTAGATTTTAATTTGGATTGGAAATCATTATTATCAAATTCTTTATTGTATTTTTTCTTATAATTTTTAACCCAATCATGAATTTTGTTGTAACTCTTTGTTATATGATGAAAGTCTATATTATCAAAATCAACAATTGCCTCATCTTTGGCTACATCAATACTCTGTTTTTGAAGAAATTCAAAACTATCTTCACGAGTTTCATATTTAATTTGGAATTCAGGTATTTTCTGCTTGCCAACCCACATTTCATTTGCATATTTAATAATAAGAAAAATCGTTGTCAATCGCTGCTGACCATCAATAACTTCATACCAAGTTCCTTGTAGATTGTTTTTCTTTTTTGTTATTTCATCACATTCTTTTACAACTACAGGTTGTAAACAATACCATGTTTTGTTTTCAGTTTTTTTAATTTGAGTTGGCATAAAATCATCAATATCGGACAATAAATCTCCAACCTGTGTTTTAGTCCAACGATAACCTCTTTGATATGAAGGGATGAAGAATTTATATTCTAATAGTTCACTAATAGTCTTTTCTGTTAATTCGCTCATTTATTATAATTTTAAAAATCAATTTCACAAAAGAAGAACACTTCTACGTCTGTCTCTTATACACATCT
>SDWL01000298.1 GCA_004195315.1 Lutibacter sp. | reverse complement strand
AGATGTGTATAAGAGTAAATCAAAATAGTGGGTAAAAGGGAAAAGTTGACTTAACCATTGCATAACTATTGGCATTCCAAAAATAGGGAAAGTAATTCCTGAAAAAGATAAACTTATTGCAGCAAAACCTGATCCTATTGTCAAAGCTTCTCGTAAGCTTTTACTAATTGCAATAAATAAAATAGCAAAGGCTTGGTTTGCAATAATAAGAAGTAGTAATGCTATTAAAACGATAAATTTGCTTCCTAATAATGGGAAATCTTGCAGCACAAACATACTTAAGTACATGATCAGGCCAACAAAGATAAACCACAAAGTATATGGAAGAATTTTTCCAGCTAATATTACAATTATGTTACCGTTACTTATTTTGTATAACTGTTTCCCTTTATTGTATTTAAAGTCCGCCCCAAAGCAGTATATAGTTGTTAATATCACAAATATTTGAAAGAACATTGTTAAAAACCCAGAATTCAAATAATATGAATAATTTGTATATGGATTTGATAAAACATGATTACTTGTAGTTATTGGTTGAAAATTAGCTTTTGCTTGTTGAACTGAAACACCTTGTTTTAACTGCTTTTGGATATTGATACCTGCAGATAATGTTCCAATGACACGTTTGAAAGCTTTGTTTTCTAAACCTCCAGGTAAAAGAAGACTACCATTGTATTGATTTAGAACTGAAGTTTGCTTTCCTTGTCTAATATCACTGCTAAAGTTTGTTGGAATGATAACTAAACCATAAACATTTCCAAGTTTAATTAGGTGTTCACCATCTATTTTTGAAGTAGGTGTGAAGCTAACTTTTAATTCGGGAGTTGCGTCTAATTGGCTGATGAGATTTCTTGAAATTGAAGATTGATCTAAATCAACTACAGCTATTGGTAAGTTGCGAGCAACACCTTCACTAAGTAAAGTATTAAAAAACAGTATTGAAATAAAAGGTAACACAACAGCAAAAATGAACATGGTTCTATTATTAAATAACATCCTTATTTCACGCTTTACTATTTTCCAAAAAACTTTCATTTTTAGTTGTCAAATTGTGAATAATCAATTAGTAAACTCATTCCTGGGCGTAGTTGATTATCATCGTTAATAGGTTGTGCTTTAATTTCAAAAGTGCGAACATCAAATTCACCGGTTGCTTTTGTTGCGTTCCAAGTAGCATAATCTCCCAAAGCGGCTACATAATAAATTTTAAACCTTAATTCTTGATTTTTCAGTGCAGGAATAGTAGCTGTAAATTCTGACTCTTTTTTAAAATTATAAAGTATGGTCTCTTTAACATTTATTATTGCATATGAATTTGATAAATCAATTAAGTGTACTACAGGATACCCTGCAGGTATTAATTCTCCTTCTTCTGGTAAAAAATTTAAGACTTCAGCATTCAATGGAGCAATTATATTTTTCTCATTTTTATAACTTTCCAATTCTGTTAAAACACCTTCTGCTTTTTGAACTAAAGCATTTGCAGCTTGAATATCTTCTTTTCGGGTTCCTTTTATAGCCATTTGATATTGGCTTTTTACCGCTTCTTGATCTTTTAGTGATGCTTCTGTTTTTGCAAAAACTTCATCCCTTTGTTGTTCTGAAACTACACCATCTTTGTATAAGTTTTGGATACGTTCGTATGTTTTACTCATTATATTGGCTGCAGCTGTAGCTTTTTCATAAATACTTTTTGCAGCATTTATTTCTTCTATTCTTGCACCATTGATTGCTTTATCTTTTTGATAATTTGCAGCATCTTTTGCAGCCAAAGCCTGCTTTTCTTTAGCATCAATTTCTGGGCTTTCTAAAGTGGCAAGTAATTGTCCTTTTTGTACATTTTCACCTTCTCTTACTTCCAACGTTTTAATACGAGTGGGAATTTTTGCGGAAAGATAAATTTCTTTAGCCTCAATTCTTCCTTGTAAAACTATAGATTTTGGTTTGGTTAAAAACCAAATTCCAGTTAGTACTAAAATTGCTATTACTACTATGCTGATAACAGATTTTATATAATTTGAATTTTTCATTTTAAAATTAATTTTGATTCAAAAAAGTTTTTGTTTGACCTAAATGCACCATTAACTCTCCATATGTTATGTTGTATTGGTACAATGCTTTTAATTTATATAATTTTATTTCTGTAAGTTTTAAAGTAGCGTCAATAACTTCTAAAGAAGTTCCCGTACCTTCTTCAAAAGCACGTGTGCGCATGTATTTTAGTTTTTTAGCTAAAATTTCATCTGCATTTAAACTTTCATATTGCTCTTGTTGTTTTTGAATGTTGCTATATAATTTTTCAGTATAGGTAAGTATGTTTAAACGCGCTTGTTTTTCAATTTCTTCTACTTGAAAAATTTTATATTTTGAAGCTTTTATTTTATGCTCTCTTTGAAATCCGTCAAAAAGATTCCACTTAAGCCCAACACCAGCTCTCCATTTTGTATTAATTAAAGGTAAATTATCTTTCCAAAGTAAATGCATTCCCATAAGAGCCACTTTTGGATAATACTCACTATTTTCAACCTTCAATCCAACTTGTGCTAGTTCATAATTTTGTGCTATTTGATTAAGTTGTTTGTTTTTACTCAACATTTCTTGCTGAATTTCGGCTAATGGAGGAAGAATAATTGGAGTACTGAATTTTGTTGAGATGGAACCAAATATTACACCTCCTACTAAATTTTTAACTGCTGTATTAGCTAAAGAGACATCTTTTTGAGCAGCTAATAATTCTCGTTTTGCATTTGATAATGCTACTTTAGCATTCAATGTTTCAACCTCTGGAATCATTCCATTGTTAAATAATTTTTCAGCATGATTATTATGAAGTTGTATTGTTTTGTAAACTTCATCACGTAAAATTTCAGCTTCTTTAGCCCTGTCTCTTATACACATCT
>SDWL01000025.1 GCA_004195315.1 Lutibacter sp. | reverse complement strand
CTCAATTGAGTATGCCTTTTTTAATTAGATTTGTTTTGTATTATAAAACAACTACCATGAAACAACTATTATTAATAACTATGATTGGAATTTTTATTATTTCTTGTAAAAATTCTGAATCTGAAAAAAATGAAATGAAATTGAATTATCCAACAACAAAACAAGTTGATACTGTAACAGATTATTTTGGGACAAAAGTTAAAGACTCCTACCGTTGGTTAGAAGATGATATGTCTGAAGAAACAGCTGAGTGGGTAAGTGCCCAAAATAGTGTTACTTTCGATTATCTTTCTAATATTCCATATCGTGAAGAATTAAAAAATCGTTTAGAAAAATTATGGAATTACGAAAAAATTGGTTCACCATTTAAAGAAGGTGATTATACCTATTTTTATAAAAATAACGGCTTACAAAATCAATATGTGATTTATAGACATAAAGAAAATGATAAACCAGAAGTATTTTTAGACCCAAACACTTTTTCTAAAGATGGTACAACTTCTTTAGGTGGCTTATCTTTTTCAAAAGATGGTAGTCTTGTTGCTTATGCTATTTCTGAAGGAGGATCTGACTGGAGGAAAATTATTGTAATGGATGCTATTTCTAAAGAAATAAAAGAAGATACTATTATTGATGTGAAATTTAGTGGAATGTCTTGGAAAGGTAATGAAGGAATATTTTATTCTAGTTATGAAAAACCAAAAGGAAGTGAACTTTCAGCAAAAACAGATCAACATCGCTTATTTTACCACAAATTGGGGACTTCTCAAAAAGAGGACGCAATTATTTTTGGTGAAAACGAAAAAAGAAGATATGTAGGTGGAAGGGTTACAGAAGATGAAAAATACTTAATCATAAGCGCATCTGTATCTACTAACGGAAATGAATTATATTTTAAAGATTTATCAAATCCAAATAGTCCTATAAAACCAATTATTTTAGGTTTTGACTATAATACTTCTGTATTAGATCATAAAGATGGAAAATTATTGTTAGTTACTAATTTAGATGCCCCAAACAAACGTATTGTTACAGCAAATATTAATAATGTTGACCAAAAAAACTGGGTTGATGTTATTCCTGAAACCAACAATGTATTATCCCCTTCAAAAGCTAATGGGTTTATTTTCGCAAAATATATGGTTGATGCTGTTTCTCAAGTAAAACAATACGATTATAACGGTACGTTAATTAGAGGTATTGAACTTCCTGGTGTTGGAACTGCAAGTGGTTTTGGAGGAAAAAATGATGCTGAAATTATCTATTATTCATTCTCAAACTATATTACTCCTGGCTCAATTTATTCATTTAAAACAGTGTCAGGTGCTTCAGAATTGTATAAAAAACCTGCAATAGACTTTGAATCTAATGATTTTGAATCTAAACAAGTATTTTACACATCAAAAGACGGAACAAAAGTTCCGATGATTATTTCCTATAAAAAAGGGACTGAATTAAACGGTAAAAACCCAACTATTTTATATGGTTATGGTGGATTTAATATTAGCTTAACACCATCTTTTAGCATTACCAATGCTGTTTGGATGGAGCAAGGTGGTATTTATGCAGTGCCTAATTTACGTGGCGGTGGTGAGTATGGAAAAGCATGGCATGATGCTGGTATTAAAATGAAAAAACAAAATGTTTTTGATGACTTTATAGCAGCTGCTGAATATTTAATTGAAAACAATTATACATCTTCTGACTATTTAGCAATTAGAGGTGGTTCAAACGGCGGTTTATTAGTTGGTGCAACAATGACACAACGTCCTGATTTAATGAAAGTTGCTTTACCTGCAGTTGGCGTAATGGATATGTTACGTTATCATACATTTACAGCCGGAGCTGGTTGGGCGTACGATTATGGAACTTCGGAAGATTCAAAAGAAATGTTTGAATATTTAAAAGAATATTCTCCAGTTCATACTATAAAAGAAGGGGTTGAATATCCTGCAACAATGGTTACTACAGGAGATCATGATGATAGAGTTGTACCTGCACATTCTTTTAAATTTGCTGCTGAATTACAATCAAAACAAACAGGGAACAACCCAGCGTTAATTAGAATTGAAACTAATGCTGGTCATGGCGCAGGAACACCGGTTTCAAAAACCATTGAGCAATATGCTGATATTTTTGGTTTTACTTTTTACAATATGGGATATAAAGAATTACCAAGTAAAACGAAAATTAAGAGTTAATTTGTAAAATATGTCAAACTGAGCCTGTTGAAGTTATTTGTCTTCGACAAGCTCAGACTGACAAAATTCTAAAATTCTTAAAGTAGTTCATTCTGAACTTGATTCAGAATCTCATTATGCGGATTACCAATCATTTTGAGAACCTGAAATTGAAGATTCACAAATACATTAATTTCAAAATAAATGTAGTGAGTAATCAAGCTTAGGTCGTTATAATTTTTTGTTAGTTTATTTTCCTTAATAAACTAACAAAATAACAGCTTCATTAAAAGGAATTTTATCTCCAACTTTTTTACCTAGCAATTGTTTTCCAATTGGTGAATTGGTTGAAACTGCATAATATTGTATGTTTTCAATAATTATTTCACCAGCGCTTATAGCTAAATAGTAATTTGCTTTAGTAGTTTTAATTAAACTGCCTAAACATATAATTTTTGAAGTTTTATGAATTCTTATTTTATTCAAAACTTTTTGCATTTCAATAATTGACGCTAATTGTTGACCTGCTTTTTCCATTTCCAATTGTAACATTGCTCTTCCGGTTTCGTGTTTATCACCTGCTGAACTCTTCGTTTCAGAAAACAGTGCTTTTTTATTTGATTCAATACTTGTAGTAACTGTATTGTATTTTTCATCTGAAAACAGTAAACAGGAATCGTATAATTTTTTTTTAATTTCTTGAAAGTTTTTCATATTTAGTAAGTAAATGTAACCCAATCCAACTTCTTTTAATAATTTTACAACACAAAAATTTTAGATGCAATTTACAGGAAAACGATACTTAGATTATTCTTCTTTTATTAAATCAACATTTGGTGAAAGAGTTCAAAAAATATCGCTAGATATTGGTTTTTCTTGTCCAAATAGAGATGGGTCAAAAGGTTATGGTGGTTGTACGTATTGCAATAACAATACTTTTAATCCTGATTATTGCGAACCTACTAAAAGTATAAAAGATCAATTAGAGCACGGTATTGCCTTTTTTGGTAAAAAATACAAAGCACAACAATACTTAGCATATTTCCAAGCATATACCAATACGTATTCTGATTTAGATTCGCTTAAAAAAATGTATAATGAAGCTCTAAATGTTGAAGGGGTTATTGGTTTAGTTATTGGTACCAGGCCCGATTGTATTTCTGAAGAAATTATTGATTATTTATCTTTTTTATCAAAAAAATACTTCATTTCGTTAGAATTTGGTGTTGAAAGTACTATAAACAGAACCTTAGAAAACGTTAACAGATGTCATACGTTTGAAGAAACGAAAGCAACTTATGAAAAATGTAAAAACAAAGGATTTCATTTAGGTGCTCATTTAATTCTTGGATTACCTGGTGAATCTAAAGATGAACTATTAAATCACGCTTCTGAAATTTCTAAATTACCAATTGATACTTTAAAACTACATCATTTACAAATTGTGAAAAAATCTGTAATGGAAGTTCAATATAAAAGAAATCCAGAGAGTTTTGAGTTGTTTACTTCCGAAGGTTATATTGATTTTATAACTGACTTTATTGGTAATTTACGGCCAGATATTATTATTGAACGATTTATTAGCGAAACACCTCAGGATTTATTGATTGCCCCCAAATGGAATAATCTTAAAAATTTTGAAATTGTAGCTAAAGTTGATAAAAAACTTACTGATAAAAATACTTGGCAAGGAAAATATTATGAAGAATAATCTTTTATAACCAAATAAATTGTATGTTTGAATATGATTTTTAACATTACAAAACAACTATCTGAAATGCCCTGGGTTTTAATTCCTGGATTATAAGGTAGCTTTAACTTTTCACAAAGCAAGCACTCTCAACTTGCAAAATTCATTTCATCTTTCATTTTAAATTCAAAAAATTATGAGCAATATAATTGTATTAGGAGCCGGTATGGTTGGTAGCACTATGGCTATTGATTTGGCAAAAAAACATAAAGTAACTATCACAGATTATAGTGAAATAGCATTGGAAAAAGCTGTGAGAAAATGTGATAAGCTAATTCCAATTCAACTGGATGTAACCAATAAAAATGAGCTTCAACAAACTATAGTGCCGTTTGATTTGGTAATTTGTGCAGTTCCGGGTTTTTTAGGTTTTGAAACAATGAAATCTATTATTGAAGCTAAAAAAAATGTGATTGACATTTCCTTTTTTCCTGAAAATTCTTTAGAATTAGACGCACTTGCAAAACAAAAAAATGTAACAGCAATTGTAGATTGCGGTGTCGCTCCAGGAATGGGAAATATAATTCTAGGGTATTATAATGAACGATTAAAACTAACAGATTTTGAGTGCTTGGTGGGTGGTTTGCCAAAAGTAAAAAAATGGCCTTTTAGTTACAAAGCACCCTTTTCCCCCATCGATGTTATTGAAGAATATACCCGTCCGGCTCGTTATATTGAAAATGGAAATATCATTGTAAAAGAAGCCTTGTCCGATTGTGAATTTGTGGATTTTGAAGGTGTTGGGACATTGGAATCATTTAACTCTGATGGATTACGCTCTATCCTTTTTACAATGCCGCACATAAAAAATATGAAAGAAAAAACATTGCGCTATCCAGATCATATTGAATATATTAAAGTTTTAAAAGTAAGTGGATTTTTTAGCGAAGAAAAAATTAATATAAATGGAGTTGAAGTTTCTCCTTTAGATTTTACTTCAAAAATTCTTTTTAATGAATGGAAGTTAGGTGATACGGAAGAAGAGTTAACAGTAATGCGCATTACACTTAAAGGAACCAACGAAAAAGGCGAAAATAAAACCATTGTTTACAATTTACACGATGAATATTGTCCAAAAACCAATACTTCTTCAATGGCAAGAACTACTGGCTACACTGCAACCGCTGCTGCAAATCTATTTTTAGACGGTTTGTTTAATGAGAAAGGGGTTTTTCCTCCTGAATTAGTTGGTAAACATAAAGTTTGTTTTAACTATATTTTAAACTATTTAGAAGAGAGAAATGTGATTTACACATTGGTAGAATCATAAAATAATCTTTGTTGTAATTCTTACGAGGTTACTGAGCGGAGTTGAAATAAAGACTGGAATATTAGATATTTCTACTGCGCTCAATATGATAAAATCAGTCTAAAAGCGTATTTAAAAATCGAATTTTAGTTGAACATCAATTATTTTTTCTATTTTTTTTGAATGAATATTTAAATTTGTAACCGAAATACCTAACAAACGAACTGAGTTGAGCGCTTTTTCTTGAAATAATAATTCTTTAACTGTATCAAACAAAATAGCTTTGTCTTTTACAAAATAAGGAAGTGTTTTACTGCGAGTTTGCGTTTTAAAATCGCTGTATTTTATTTTTAAGGTAATTGTTTTACCTGAAACTTTTGATCTAATTAACCGCTGTTCTAATTCTTCTGAAATTTTCTCTAGTTTTTCTAGCATATATATTTCTGAAGTCAAATTTTTGACAAACGTATGTTCAGCTGCAACCGATTTTCGAAGTCGGTTTGGTTTTACTTCACTATGTTGAATTCCGCGAACAATGTTATAATAATGGCTTCCAGATTTTTTAAAATGCTGTATTAAAAACGCTTCTGATTTCTCTTTTAAATTTTTCCCATTAAAAATGCCTAAACTATACATTTTTGAAGCCGTTACTTTTCCAATTCCGAAGAATTTTTCAATAGGTAATTCTTCTAAAAATGTTAACACATCCTCTGGTGGAATTGTTTTTTGACCATTAGGTTTATTAATGTCTGAAGCTATTTTAGCCACAAATTTACTGTTAGAAATTCCAGCAGAGGCATTTAAATGTAATTCATCAAAAATTCGTTGTCTAATTTCTTTAGCAATTAAACTAGCTGAAGGGTTTCCTTTTTTATTTTCAGTTACGTCTAAATATGCTTCATCTAACGAAAGAGGCTCAACTAAATCAGTATATTCATAAAATATTTTCCTTATTTTTTGAGAGATTTCTTTATATCGTTCAAATCTTGGTTTTACAAATATTAAATGTGAGCAATTCTTTTTCGCTAAAACTCCACTCATAGCAGATCTAACCCTGAATTTTCTTGCTTCATAACTTGCCGCAGCAACAACTCCACGTTCACCACCACCACCAACAGCTACAGGTTTACCTCTTAAATCAGGATTGTCCAATTGCTCTACTGATGCAAAAAAAGCATCCATATCAATATGAATTATTTTACGATATGAATTTTTATTTTCCATTTATCTAACAAATATAGAAAAGAAAAAGGGTTGCTAAATAGCAACCCTTTTTAAAAAATATTAAGTTTATTAAATTAAACGATACCTTGATCTAACATAGCATCAGCAACTTTAATAAATCCGGCAATATTAGCACCTTTTACATAGTTAATATAACCATCATCTTGTGTTCCGTATTTAGAACAAGCTATATGAATAGAAGACATAATTTGATGTAATTTAGCATCAACTTCTTCTTGAGTCCAGTTTAATTTCATTGCATTTTGTGACATTTCTAAACCAGAAACTCCTACACCACCAGCATTTGCGGCTTTACCTGGCGCGAATGGTAATTTATTTTTATGGAATAAATCAATAGCTTCAGGAGTACAACCCATATTAGAAACTTCAACAATGTATTTTACACCGTTTGCTACTAATTTTGCTGCATCATCTCCATTTAATTCATTTTGTATTGCGCTTGGCATAGCGATATCACATTTAACTTCCCAAGGTTTTTTATCTGCAATAAATTTTGCTCCTGGGAATTCTTCTGCATAAGGCGATACAATATCATTATTAGAAGCTCTAAGCTCTAATAAATAATCAATTTTTTCTGCATCTAATCCTTTTTCATCGTAAATATATCCATCTGGGCCAGAAATAGTAACTACTTTACCTCCTAGTTCTAAAACTTTTGAAGCAACACCCCAAGCTACATTTCCAAAACCAGAAACAGCAACTGTTTTTCCTTCAAAAGTGTCATTTTTAGTATCTAACATTTCCTTTGTGAAATATACAGCTCCAAAACCTGTTGCTTCAGGTCTAATTAAACTTCCTCCCCAATTTAAGCCTTTACCTGTGAAAACACCTGTGTTTTCTCTTTGTAGTTTTTTGTACATTCCATACATAAAACCAATTTCTCTACCTCCAGTTCCAATATCTCCAGCTGGAACATCAGTACTTGGGCCAATAACATGCCATAATTCTAACATAAATGCTTGGCAAAAACGCATAATTTCAGCATCTGATTTTCCTTTCGGATTAAAGTCAGAACCTCCTTTTCCACCTCCCATAGGTAAAGTAGTTAATGCATTTTTAAATGTTTGTTCAAATCCTAAGAATTTAAGAATACTTAAATTTACACTTGGGTGTAAACGTAAACCTCCTTTGTATGGGCCAATAGCATTATTAAATTGTATTCTGTGTCCTAAATTTACATGAACTTTACCATTATCATCTACCCAGGAAATTCTAAAAGTAAAAATACGATCAGGTTCTACTAATCTTTCAATAATTTTGGCAGCTTCATATTGTGGGTTTTCATTATAAATACCTTCAATAGACTCTAATACTTCATGTACTGCTTGTAAATATTCCTGTTCGCCTGGATGTTTGGTTTCAAGGTTATTTAATATCTCTTTTATATTCATAATACTATAATTTATAAATGTTTAAAACTGTTTTAAAATGTTAAACAAAAATAATGATATTAAACTCATTTTTAAGTAAAAAAATGTAAATTTTTAACTTTCTGTAATTTATGTTGCAATACTTTGTTAAAAGTAAATTATAAGCCCTTCCGTCCGTCTCTATATTGTCAAATCTATACCAACTATTTTAGTGATTTAAATTTTATAAATACAAATTACATAAAACCATCTGGTGGTAAATCTTCCTTTGAATCTTCCAATGCCTCATTATTATTATCTAATTTATAACCTTTCTTAAAGATTGCAGCTTTATTAGTTTTACCTTCAATAATTATAGTTATTGGTTCTTCAAAACAAATATGTCTTAAATATTCATCTTCACAACAAGCTTCTTGTTTATTTAGGTATTCTAAGTCTAAAAATCCATCATTAATAAAAGGGTTAATTGTTAAATACCCAACCTTAAATGATGTTAAATTTTGGAAAAAATGAGTACCCTGACTTGGGTCAATTCTAAAATCATTTAACCCAGCTTCAACAATTATTTTTGCAGCAGATATTTGAGGCCAAATTACAGGGATTCCTAACCAAGGATCACTTGATCCCCATCTTCCAGGACCAACTAAAACATATTTTTTATCTAATTCAATAAACTTTTTGTTCATTTTTTCAACAGCTGCAGCAATTTCTCTTGTATTTGAACTATTAAAAGTCTCAGGCTTAACATAAACGAAATCATAAATATCTTCATATTTTCCATTTCCTAAAGCTGATTCTGAATATATTATAGTGTCTTTGATATCAATATTCTCAGGTAGTTCACTTGTAGCTTCATAACTTTCTATAATGGGCCTAATTTGTAAAAAACTAAACTCTTTTGGTTGCCCTGTTGGTACATCTAATTTAACCGCAAATTCTATTTCAATTGGGTTTCTCATTTCGCGTTGCCCTATTCTTAATAACTCCTGTAAAATTTCAGGTAATGGAAATGTGTTGTATTTTAATATATTATCAAAAGTTACAACTCTAATACCATCATGTAGAACACCCGGTTTTATTATGTTATTTTGTAAATCATAGGTTGAAGCTACAAATTTTAAAGATCCATGTTTTTCAGCACCTCTAATGGTTATTTTCTTTTTATTGATAGATTCATTAGTTGAAGCTTTATAACTATCAGGGTCCATATCTAAACCATAAAAATACTTTTGTGTATCACGTTGTGTAGAATCTGGTGAAGATAGTTGAAGAACTTTTTTGGGATGTGCAGGTGAAAATCGTAAAGCACGTCCGCCGCCAACAATAATTTCACCTAAACCTAGTGCTATATTTGCAATACCTTCATTTGGTAACTCGCTTCCAATTGGATAAAAATTAATAGAACGTGCAACACCAGATATATTTGGATAATAAACATCATTATATTGTTTACCTGTAACTTCTTGTAAAATAATAGCCATTTTATCTTCTTCAATAGAATGAGAAGTGGCTTTTAAATATGATTTACTACTTTGGAAAAAAGCTGATGCTATTACTGATTTAACAGCTTTAGACACCATTATTAGCATTTTTTCCATTTCAGTATTTGGAATCATGTATGTAGCAAAAACACCAGCAAATGGTTGGTAGTGTGAATCTTCTAAAACACTTGAAGAACGTACAGCAATAGGTGAAGTTGTTATAGCTAAAAAAGCCTGAATATCTTCTAAAACCCATTTTGGTAATGGTTTTGATATGAATTTAGCTAGAATTGCATCATCACTATCACAGTTTGCAACAAAATCTATTAATTCATGGGTTTCCATAAACTCATCAAAAATATCAGTGCTTATCACAACAGTACGAGGTATTGAAATAGTAACATCTTGGTATTTATGAAACAATCTATTACGTTTTAAAAAAGAATCTATAAATGCTAAACCACGTCCTTTTCCTCCTAAAGATCCTTCTCCTATTCTTGAAAAACCAAGATATTCATCGTATTTATCCTTGTCAAATTTTGCAATAACACCTCTAGATCTAAAACGTCTATATGCTTTAATAGCTTTTAATAAAAATTCTTTAATATGCTCAGTATCATTAAAATCTTCATATTCTACTTTGCTAAATAAATTTGCTAATGGAAATAAAGCTCTTGACTTTAACCATTTTGAAAATTCACCTCTTTTAGCATGGTACTCAATAGAGTCTCCTGTAACAATATGTAATGCTTTTTGAAAATTATTTAAATCATTAACTTTCGCTAAAACTTTCATTTGTTTTGGATCCCAAAATTCAAAAGCACCAAAAGAAAAATATTTTGTAATGAATTTTTTAAGTTCCTGTCCTAGTATCTCAGAATGTTTATATAAAAATTTACCTTTTAATTCTAAAGCTATTTTTCCGTTTTCATTATCTGAAGATTGAATTAAAAAAGGAAAATAACGCTCTAAACTTCTAACATATTTTAGAAATTCAAACCCGGCATGTACATCTCGTTTACCTTCTTTATAATAACTAACATCTGAAATAACACCTAAAAGATTGTGTTGATATTTTTCAAACAGCAACATTCCTTCTTCATAATTTGTAGCTAACAAAATTTTTGGACGACCTCTCATTAACATCATTCCACGATGCTCATTTAATCCTTCAGACATGAAAGAGTGAGTTTGTTTTACTATAATTTTATATATAATTGGTAAATACCTTGAATAAAACCGCATAGAATCTTCAACCAATAAAATAGCTTTAACACCAATTTTATTGATATCATTTTCAGCATTCATTCTGTCTTCAGTTAATTTAATAATGGCTAAAAAAATATCAACATTTCCATTCCAATGAAAAACAAAATCTATAATTCCAGTATTTGCTCTTAAAACCTTTTTTCTTAATTCAGAAGAATAGTGGCTAAGTGCTGCTATTGGAACATTTGGGAACGCTTCTTTTATTTGTTGTGACGTTTCAAATGCTTTATAATTACCAATATCTAACCAAGTAATCACCAAATCTATTTTATTAGATTCTAACATTTTTATAGCTCTTTTAGCAGAATTAGCGTGTACAAAGTTTGGTGGATACCTTAAATTTAAAGCCGTATATTCATTGAAAATTCGTTCATCAATTCTACCGTCTTCTTCTAACATATAATAATCGTAGTTAGAACAAACAATCAAAATTTTATTAACTCTATTTTGCATTAACTCATTAAAGGCAACATCTTCAAACTCATATGCTTTTAAATCAGGTAAAGGATTTTTCATTATTTAAGTGACTTTGTTAATCTATGCAAGATATAATTTTAACCATAAATTTAAATGCTTTTAATTAGATTAATTAGTTTTGCCATTAAAGTACTATTTTAAAAAAATAGTAACATTAAAATCTAATACACTTTAAACTAATTTTTCTCTTGTTAAAATCAATAAGCACCTTTAGAATACTTATTCTTTTTTTCAAAATAAAATTGTTTAAATTTGCAGCCTAATTTTATATATAAAATGTTAGATAAAGTAAAAGAACTGATTGGTGAAGTAAACGCATTTAATGCAACTACTAAAGATGAAATTGAAACTTTTAGAATTAAATTCTTAGGTAAAAAAGGATTGCTAAGCGATTTATTTGAGGAATTTAAAAACGTTGCGCCTGCAGAAAGAAAAGATTTTGGGCAAGCTTTAAATATCTTAAAAAATTCAGCTCAAGATAAAGTAACTAATCTAAAAGGTATTTTAGAAAATGCAACTGAGCAAAAAGGATTTTATGGTGATTTAACTCGCCCATCTGAACCTATTGAATTGGGTTCTCGCCATCCTATTTCCTTAGTTAGAAACAAAATTATTGATGTGTTTTCTCGCATTGGTTTTACGGTTTCTGAAGGCCCTGAAATTGAAGATGACTGGCATAACTTTACGGCACTTAACTTACCAGAATATCACCCAGCTCGTGATATGCAGGATACTTTTTTTATAGAAAAAAATCCTGATTTATTATTACGTACACACACATCTTCTGTGCAAGTACGCTACATGGAAAATAATAAGCCACCTATTAGAACAATTTCTCCAGGTCGTGTGTTTAGAAACGAAGATATTTCTGCTCGTGCACATTGTATATTTCATCAAGTTGAAGGTTTATATATTGATACCGATGTTTCTTTTGCCGATTTAAAACAAACGCTATTGTATTTTACTAAAGAAATGTTTGGGAAATCTAAAATTCGTCTACGCCCATCATACTTTCCATTTACAGAACCAAGTGCTGAAGTTGATATTTATTGGGGATTAGAAACTGAAACCGATTATAAAATTACAAAAGGTACCGGGTGGTTAGAAATTATGGGTTGCGGTATGGTAGATCCAAACGTTCTTAAAAATACAAACATTGACCCTGAAATTTATTCTGGTTATGCCTTTGGAATGGGAATTGAACGTATTGCCATGTTATTATATCAAATACCTGATATTAGAATGTTTTATGAAAACGATGTTCGTTTTTTAGAGCAATTTAAATCAATAATATAATTTACAAATTCCGCTCTTTGGCGGAATTTTTTTTAAAATTTTCATGAAAAAGGACATTCAAATACCAGAAGTTGAAAACGTATTTATAGCTGTTGTTAAAGAATATAACGATGAATTTCAATGTGAAGATTGGAATGCATATATTATTAACAACAAAGAAGTTGCTATAGAAATGGTTTTAATTGTTTCAAAAGGCTATGATGAAGATAAACTATTGGAAACTTCATTAATGCGTAAGAAAATTGAAAAACTTCCTGCAAAGTCATTCGCTAAAATTGAATTATTACAAGGGGAAGTTTTAAAAATTTCAAACTTTTTTAAAGTTACTTTTTTTGAAGGCAACCAACTATTTGACAAAAAATATTTGTTTGAAAAGGGCTCAATTAAAGAAGGAGCTTTACGAAACATTCCTTTGTTGAATAAACGTGGTATTTTAGTAAAGTAAAAAACTTTTTTACCTATGAAATTTTTTTATATAATTTCTTTAGGTCTGGCATTTATTGGTAACGCTCAAAATATTCCGCTCAATGTTAGTACTTATACAGATGAAACAAGCGAAGGTATTTATTGTTTTGATTTTGACATTGAAACAGGTGAGATTAGCAGCCAAAAATTAGTTGCAAAACTTACAAATACATCGTTTTTATCCTATTCTACCAATAGAAAATTTTTATATGCCGTAAGTTGAAGTTACTGATTTTGAGAATACTAATAGTGGTTTTGTAAGTGCTAAAATGGTGCAAAAAATTCTTATATACTTTTATGTTTTAAGTAAGAAAATTTAGCTAGTTTTTTTGTTAAAAAATTATCAATCACATTCATTATAACTTCTTTTTCTATTGGTTTTGAAATAAAATCGTTACAACCAATATTGATAGCTTCTTTTCTGTCTTCAATAGTTGAATATGCTGTTTGTGCAATTATAGGTAAGTAAGGACGGAATTTTCGTATTTGCTTTGTAGCTAGAAAGCCATTTAAAACTGGCATTTTTAAATCCATTAATACAATATCAATTGCTATGTTGCTTTGGCAAATATCTACAGCCTCTCGCCCATTTTTAGCATGTAAAATATCACAATTTAATTTCATAATATCTTTTAATATTGTTTCAAGATAGATATAATTAACCTCCTCATCTTCAGCAATTAAAATAATAAATTTATCATTATTTTCTTCAGTTTCAATTGTACCATAAACGGGTTTAAAAGGTATGTTCACAAAAAATGTTGCACCTTCCATCATTTCAGATTTTACTGAAATTTCGCCACCTAATAACTCTGTGTTTTCTTTTGCAATAGACAATCCTAGTCCTGTCTCTTATACACATCT
>SDWL01000297.1 GCA_004195315.1 Lutibacter sp. | reverse complement strand
AGATGTGTATAAGAGACAGAAGTAGCAGTATGCGAGGTTGCGAACCATAATAATAGCACCACAACACCAACCAATCCAGTACTAAAATATAACGTAAAATCTAACCATTTAGATCTTTTTCCAGAGGATAAATTTTTGTAAATAATAAATAGTATAAATAATGCTAAACATAAAAAAATAATGAAAGGTATTAGTAATGAAAAAGGTTGTTCAAGTTTCTGTTCTTTCAAAATTACAATTCTTTTTTTTACTAACTCTGTTGTAGTACTTTGAGTTGTTATTGTAGCATTATCAAAAGCTTCATAAATATAATCGGGTAAAAATTTATAATCGTCTTTTGTAGCTTTTTTGTCTATTACAGAACCTAATGCTAAATCTATTCCAAATTTTGACCATGGGTGGTTGTTGGTATAATCAGCTATTAAATCTCTATGGGTTTTATTTGAAGTAATGTGAGTATTGCTAAAATGAACTTTCTCTTGTAAAACTGTTTTTATAACATCTTCAATTTTAGTTGAACAATTATCATAAAAAAAATCGTATTGATAGGATTTATTTTCTGGTTTTGCATTGTTTTCTAAAAAGTCGAAAACTGCTTGAACATCGATAGTTTTAATATCTAATTCTTGCGTTTTTACCCAACGGTTTTCATATTGATATTCTCTTAAAAAACGCCTAAAAGTTGAAGTAGAAAGTTGGTAGGTGAGTTTTCCTTTTGCAAAATTTAAATAAAATTTGGGAGCATTAAAATCAAAAGTTCCGTAATTGTATACTTTATCTAGTCCCAAAGTAGGATCGTACACTCTAAATGCGCTATGCCCAAAGGTTGAATACAATTCATTTCCAGGACCACAGGTTACTACACTAATGGTTGCTTTTGGTGTTAATTGTTGTGCTGTTATTTGAAAACAAATTAAGAAAATTAACGTAAAAAAGAAATATATTTTATTCATATCTATATAAAATTATCAAATGCTACTTTAATTGAAAATACATTTGAATACAAAGCATTTCCTATGCTAGCAATATTAGTAAGAGCATAATCTAGTTGAATTCCTTTATATTTAAATCCAACCCCAAAATTAGGTTGAAATACCAATTCTTTGCTGTTATTAAATTGTAATTCATTTTGAATATTACCAATTCCGCCGCGTAAAAAAACAGTGTTCATGTACCCTAATTGAAACCCAAAAGCAGGATCTATACTCACAATATCACTTGAAATTAAATCGTTTGTTCTAGTAAACCGTAAATTTAAATCTACTTCAGTCAATAGATTGAAATCTCTTGAAAATTCAAACTGTTTTGCAATTCCAAATTGGGCTTTAGGCAATGTTATTTCTGTACTTTCAGGTAATTCTTGATTTTGATCTGGAATAGCGTTTTTAATTTTTTCAAATTCACCTTCATCAATACTCCATGAATTAAAGGTTGTTGTAATATCACGAAGCATAATCCCAAATTTCCAATCGTTTCTTTCATATTGAAGTGCCGCATCAATACCAAAACCCCAAGAAGTTGCGAAATCACCAATAATTCTTCTTACAATTTTAATATTTCCACCAATATTTAACCCTTCAATGCGTAATTTTCGTGCATAGGCAATATTTAAGGCATAGTCTGCTGCAGAAAATAAACTAATTCTATTGTAATCTATATTTCCTTCATTATCAATAAGTTCAGTGGTATTTAAGATGTCATCAACACCAAAACGAATTAATGAAATCCCTAAAGCACTACTATTATCAATAGGCATTGCAAACCCTACATAATCATATTTAGCAATTCCCGCAAAATATTCAGCATGCATAATAGCTCCTTGATATTCTTCAACAGCTGTTAAACCTGCGGGATTCCAATAAATAGCATTTACATCGTTGCTTGTTGCTACAACAGCTTTTCCCATACCAAAAGCAGCAGCATCAATGCCAATATTTAAAAATTCATTCGAATATTTTCGAACTGATTGACTTGAAATAAGTTGAGTAATAAAAAATAAAATGAATAGACTTTTTTTCAATGTGATGTATTTAAAAAGCGAATGTAAAAAAACTTTAGAAGTTAATGTTGAAAATTTAGGAAATAAAATGATAAATAGTATCCAAAATACGCTTTTCACTCCAAAATAAATCATTTCCAAAGATAGAAGTATTAAATCCTACATGACCTCCATATTTTGGCATTTCTAAATTTATATATTTGTGATTTTTAGCTTCTTTGATAGGAAAACAACTTTTAGAAAGAAAGGAATCATCTAATGCATTTATTAATAAAGTTGGTGTAGTAATAGTTGGTATAAATTGTTTGCTGCTACATTTTTCCCAATAATCCCTTGCGTTTTTATATCCAAATAGAGGAGCAGTAACAGCATTGTCAAAATCTTCAAATGATTTAGCTGTTAAAACTTTTTCTTTATCAATGTTGTTTTTTGGAAATTTTTTCATTTTTAGTACTGTTTTTTCCTTTAACGATTTTAAAAATCTATTCATATAAACTGAATTATTCCATGTTGCTAAGGAATAAGAGGAACCTTTTAAATCGCAAGGAACAGATATTGCAATTGCACCTTTAACTTCTGAAGCTATAGCATTAGCTTCACCCAAATATTTCAAGGTTATATTTCCACCCATGCTATACCCTAAAAGTAAAATGTTTTTATACGAATAATTTTCCAAAACATAATTTATAGTAATTTCTAAATCGTCAGTTTTTCCACTATTGTATGAATATAAATGGTTATTATCTTCACCACTGCAACCTCTAAAGTTAATTGCTATACAGTCTATTTTACAACTATTTAAATAATTTACAGCTGAAATGATATACTTAGATTGTGAGCTTCCTTCTAATCCGTGCATAACAATAACAAGTGTATCTGAACCTACTTTTGAAAAATCCAAATCTAAAAAATCAACATCAGGAGTTATAATTCCTGTCTCTTATACACATCT
>SDWL01000296.1 GCA_004195315.1 Lutibacter sp. | reverse complement strand
AGATGTGTATAAGAGACAGGATTAAATTAGATTCAAAAAGTTGATTTACACTGTTATTTGAAATCAATGTTTCTGTTTTTCCTGAAATAAATTTATCGGGAGTCATTAGCCATAATTCATCAGCTAATTGAAGTGCTAAATTAATTTCATGAGTAGAAACGATAATGGTTTTTTGAAATTCAGAAGCTAAGTTTTTAAGTAGCGAAAATGTATTTATTGTATGGTGTAAATCTAAATGAGCTGTTGGTTCATCAAGTACAATTATTGGTGTGTTTTGGGCTAGTGCTCTAGCAATTAAAATTTTTTGTAATTGCCCATCACTTAACTCAAAACATTTTGAATTCATTAAATGTTTAGTATTTGTTTTTTCAAAAGCAGACTCAATAATATGTAAATCTTCTGTTGTTAAATAACCTATCCAATTAGTATAAGGTTGTCTGCCTAAAGCAACTAATTCAAATACTGTTAAACTACTATCAGGTAATCTTTCAGTTAATACAAGGCTAACTATTTTAGAAAAATCAGTAAAATTGAAAGTTTCTAATTTAGTCGAATTTATAAAAATATCACCTTTTAAGCTTGGTTGTACCTTTGTCAAAGTTCTTAGTAAAGTAGATTTTCCAATTCCATTTTTACCTAATAAACAAACTAAATTTCCAGCGTCTAAGTCAATATTTAAATTAGAAGCAATTGTTTTTACTTCTTTTTTAGAAGTATATCCAATGTTTAAATTTTGAACTTTAACGATATGTTTAGTAGCTAATTTCATTAATAAAAAATTTTCCTTTTTCTAACCAATAACCAAATAATTATAGGCGCTCCAAATAATGAAGTAATAGCATTAATTGGTAACGTATATTCACTGTTTGGCAATTGTGCAATGCTATCACAAATTAACATAATAATTGCTCCGCTTATGGCAACTGCAGGTAATAATATTTTATGATTTGAAGTGCTAAATAATAATTTTGTTAAGTGTGGTACAGCTAAACCTATAAATGCAATAGGACCTGAAAAAGCGGTAATAACACCAGTTAATAAACTAGTTGAAATTAAAGTTAGATTACGAGTTCGTTTTACATTTACACCCATACTTTTGGCGTAATTTTCACCTAAAAGCAAACTGTTTAATGGTTTTATAATGAATATTACTAATGAAATTCCAATGGAGAAGGTAACTAAAAGCGCACTAATTTCTTTCCAACTTAAATTTCCTAAACTTCCAAAACTCCAAAATAAATATTGTTGCAATTGGTTAGCGCTACTAAAATATGCTAGTACACTAATTACAGAAGCGGTTAAGCTACCAAACATTAATCCTATGATTAAGATAGACATGGTATTTCTAACTTTTACAGCGGCTAACATAACTGCAGAAAGTACTAAAAATGCGCCAACACTTGCTGCAATTGCTTGTCCCCAATTAGTAAAAGCGTAGGCAGTAATATTTGCGCCCAAAAATGAAGCTCCTAAAATTAAAATAGCCACACCTAAACTTGCCCCAGAACTTATTCCTAAAACAAAAGGACCAGCTAAAGGATTTCTAAACAACGTTTGCATTAATAAACCACTAATAGACAAGCCAGAACCAACAATTATAGCTGTAATTGCTTTAGGTAATCTATAGTTTAATACGATAGACCTCCAAGATACTTTTTCAACTTGACCATCAAAAAGTGAAAGAAAAATTTGTTTTAAGGGTATAAAAACAGAGCCTAAACTAATATTTACAATAAAAATAACTAAAAGTGTAAATATTAGTAAGATAAAAGTATTTCTATATGATTTTGTTGGGTTTATCAAGTATAATTATTTAAAAATGTCACTAATTTTTCAATGGCTTTTCCTCTATGGCTAATACTGCTTTTTTCATTCACATTCATTTCAGCAAATGATTTATTAAAACCATCAGGCATAAAAATAGGATCGTATCCAAAACCTTTTTCACCTTGTTTTTCTTTCAAAATAGTTCCTTTACAAATTCCTTCAAAGGTATATTGTTTTTTATTAATATTTAATGTTATGGCAGTTCTAAATTGTGCTTTTCTATTGGAATTATCACCAAGCTCAATCAAGAGTTTTTTTAAGTTTTCTTCAGCATTGTTTTCTTTTCCAGCATAACGTGCAGAATATACTCCAGGTTCATTGTTTAAAGCTTCAACTTCTAATCCTGTATCGTCCGCAAAACAATTTAAATCGTATTTATTAGTAATAAAGTTTGCTTTTAAAATAGCATTTCCTTCCAAAGTTTTAGCAATTTCAGGAATATCATCAAAACAATTAATTTCAGCTAAACTAACAATCTCAAAATTAGTGAGCATGGCCTGAACTTCTTTTAATTTATTTTGATTATTTGTTGCAAAAACTAGTTTTAATTTATTCATGATGATATGGTTCGTTTTTTAAAATAGTGAATGCTCTATACAATTGTTCAATAACAAATAAACGAATCATTTGATGTGAAAATGTCATTTTCGATAATGAAATTTTACCAGTTGATTTTTTATATACTTCATCAGAAAAGCCATATGGACCACCAATTACGAAAACTAATTGTTTAATTCCTGAATTCATTTTCTTTTGAAGGTACCTAGAGAAATCAATAGATCTAAATTCTTTTCCTTTTTCATCCAACAAAATTAAAATAGCTGTTGGCGTTATCTTTTTTAAAATAAGCTCACCTTCTTTTTCTTTTTGTTCTGATTCACTTAAATTCTTTACATTTTTTATGTCAGGAATTACATCAAGCTCAAAATTAATATAATGCTTCAATCTATTTTGATAAACTTCAATTAAAGTTTGTAAATTTTTATCATCGGTTTTACCAATGGTCAATAATTTAATTTTCATTTTGTAAATATAAAAAGAAAACAAAGATGAATTTTTGAAAATAAAAAAGTTATTTTTGTGTTAAAATACACACAAAATGATTAGTGAAAAACAATTTGAAAAAGAGTTAGATATTATAATTTCAAATGC
>SDWL01000024.1 GCA_004195315.1 Lutibacter sp. | reverse complement strand
AGATGTGTATAAGAGACAGCCTAATGACTATGTCTATGCAAATGATGTGTAGCTTAATGAAACGGTATTACCTAAAATGAACGGAAATATATAATCTAAACGATTAAAGTCCCTTTGGTAATATCAAAAACCAAAGGGACTTTTTTTATACTTAAAAATTAAAATAAAACTTAAAAAATTATAATTATGAGCACTCAAAATATTTCAACTCAAGCATTACACGCGGGGCACGATACTACTAAAACAGGAGGAACAAGAGCAGTTCCAATTTATCAAACATCATCATATGTTTTTAATGATACAGAACATGCAGCAAACTTATTTTCATTAAAAGAATTAGGATTTATCTATACAAGATTAAACAATCCAACCAATGATATTTTACAACAGCGCTTGGCAGCCATTGAAGGCGGAATAGGAGCAGTTGTTTTTGCATCAGGAACTTCAGCAATTTCATCAGGGTTATTAACTTTATTAAAAGCAGGTGATCATATTGTAGCTTCAAGTAGTTTGTATGGCGGCACGTTTACTTTGTTAAATGTTACTTTACCAAGATTGGGAATTACAACTACGTTTGTAGATGCTTCAGATCCTGAAAATTTTCAAAAATCTGTTCAAGACAATACAAAAGCTTTTTTTGTAGAATCATTAGGGAATCCAAAATTAGATGTGTTAGATTTAGAAGCAATTGCTGAACATTCTAAAGCAGCCGGAGTACCATTTATTGTTGACAATACTGTTGCAAGTCCTGCCTTACTAAACCCAATCAAACACGGTGCCAATTTGGTGATTCATTCGTTGACAAAATATATTGGTGGACAAGGAAATTCTTTAGGAGGTGCTATTATTGATGCGGGAACTTTTGACTGGACAAATGGGAAATTTCCTGAATTTACAGAGCCATCAGCTGGTTATCACGGGCTTGTTTACTCTGAAGCTTTAGGAGCAGCAGCTTTTACATTTAAATTAATTTTAGAAGGATTGCGTGATTTTGGTGGTGCTTTAAGTCCATTTAATGCATTTCAAATTATTCAAGGGTTAGAAACATTGCCAGTTCGTATTAAACAACACAGTGCAAATGCGTTAGAATTAGCACAATGGTTAGAAAGTAGAGAAGAAGTTGCTTGGGTAAATTATCCTGGTTTAGAAAGTAGTAAATACAATACCTTGGCTAAAAAGTATTTACCGAAGGGTCAAAGTGGACTAGTTACTTTTGGAGTAAAAGGAGGTTTTGAAGCTGCTAAAATTGTTACAGATGCTACAAAAATATTTTCATTACTAGCAAATATTGGAGATACTAAGTCTTTAATTATTCATCCTGCAAGTACAACACATCAACAATTAACTGTTGAACAGCAATCGGCTGCAGGAGTAACTCAAGATTTAATTAGGCTTTCGGTTGGGATTGAAGATATTGATGATTTAAAGCAAGATTTGCAAGAGGCATTTAAAAAAGTGGAAGAAGTTGGGGTTTAATTTTTAGTTAATACCAAATGTCTAAACACTTGTCATATTTAACTTCAATCGGAATAGCATAAATATTTAATAGCAAATAAATAATAATTGATGAATCAATTAAAAAAAATAATCATAAAAAACTTTATTTCTGAAAAAGGAATAGTAAATGAGACTATTACACTTTCATACCAAGTTTTTGGTAAAGAATTACATTCAGCACCAATAGTTTTAATAAATCATGCATTAACTGGAAACTCAGATGTAGCTGGTGAAAATGGTTGGTGGAAAGACGTAGTAGGTGAAAATAAAGTAATTGATACCCAGAAATATACCATTTTAGCATTTAATATTCCTGGAAATGGGTATGATGGTTTTGTAATTGAAAATTACAAAGATTTTGTAGCAAGAGATATAGCTCAATTATTTTTAATAGGGTTAGAAAAATTAAAAATCAAACAACTTTTTGCAATCGTGGGAGGTTCTTTGGGAGGTGGAATTGCTTGGGAAATGGCAGTATTAAATCCAATTATCACAAAGCATTTAATAGCTGTTGCAACCGATTGGAAATCGACAGATTGGTTGATTGCTAATTGTCAAATTCAAGAACAATTTTTATCTAATTCTAGCAACCCTGTTCATGACGCTCGTATGCACGCTATGTTGTGTTACAGAACTCCAGAATCTTTTAAAGAGCGTTTTCAACGTTCTAAAAATGAAGATTTAGAAATTTTTAATGTTGAGAGTTGGTTGTTGCATCATGGAAATAAATTGCAAGAACGTTTTCAATTATCAGCTTATAAACTAATGAATCAATTGTTAAAAACAATTGACGTTACTAAAGGTAGAGAAGAAAATATTTTAGACACAATTAAAGCCAATATTCATATTATTGGAGTGGATTCAGATTTGTTTTTTACGGCGGAAGAAAATAAAGAAACACAAAAACAATTAGCATTATTAAACCCGAATGTTACGTATAACGAAATTAATTCTGTTCACGGTCACGATGCTTTTTTAATAGAATATGAGCAATTGGAAAAAATAATAGCGCCAATTTTTAATAAAAATTTCAAAAATAATAACATGAAAGTAGTAAAGTTCGGAGGAAAATCATTAGCAAATGGTATTGGACTAGATAGTTCGTTAGCTATTATTAAAAGTAAAATTAAGAATGGAGAGAAAATAGCTGTGGTTGTTTCTGCGAGAGGAAAAACGACTGATCATTTAGAGTCTATTTTAGAGAAAGCAAAGAATAATATTCCTTTTTTAGAAGAGTTTGAAACCTTGAAAAATTATCAAACTAAAATTGATGAAACAGTTAATTTAAAGGAAGAATTTAAGTTGTTAGATGAAATTTTTAGAGGTGTTAATTTATTGAGCGATTATAGTGCAAAAGTAAAAGATCAGGTGCTTTCCCAAGGAGAAATTTTATCGGGTAAATTAATCACTCACTTGTTAAATAAACAGGGTGTTAAAGCTAATTTTGTAGATTCGAGTTTGTTGATAAAAACAAATGAGCAATTTGGTTCGGCTCAGCCATTTGAAAGTATTTCAGAAGTTAATGTAATAGCGCATTTTAAAAAAAATAACGAAGATACTACTCAAATTATAACTGGTTTTATTGGTTCTAATTTACAAGGTGAAACTACAACTTTAGGAAGGAATGGAAGTAACTATACAGCCGCTTTAATAGCTAATTTTTTAAATGCTGAGGAGTTTCAAAATTACACTCATTTAAACGGGATTTACACGGCAAATCCTGATTTTGTTTCAAATGCAAAAAAAATTGAAAAGCTTTCTTATCAGGAAGCTAATGAAATGGCAAACTTAGGAACGGATATTTTACATGCAAAAACCATTATTCCTCTTATTGAAAAAAATATCCAATTACGAATTTTAAACACCTTCGATCCTGAAAACCCAGGGACTTTAATAGGTTCAGAAACTGAGAGAGGAGGAATTAAATCTTTGTCTGTTCAAGAAAATGTGTGTTTGGTAAATTTTATTGGACGAGGTTTATTAGGGAAAGTAGGTGTAGACGGAAGAATATTTAGTGCTTTAGGAAAAGAAAATATTAGTGTTAGTATTATTTCTCAGGGCTCATCAGAACGTGGTATCGGTTTTATAGTAGATGCTAAAGACGGTTATAAAGCAAAAATTATTTTAGAAAACGAGTTTAAAAATGAGTTTCAAAGTAAAGATGTAAGTCAAATTTTTATTACTGAAGATGTTTCGATAATATCCATTATTGGGCAAAGTTTATATTCTTTTAATCAGCCTTATAGCGCACTGATAAAAAATAATATTACGCCAATTTTAATTAATAACACCATAACTGGTGAAAATGTTTGTTTAGTGGTTAAAAAATCTGATTTAAGGAAAGCTGCGAATGTAATTCATGGTGAAATATTTGGAGTTTCAAAAAACATTAACATTGCTATTTTTGGTAAAGGATTGGTTGGCAGCACTTTAATTGATCAAATTTTTAAGGGTCAACTAAATATTTTAAAGCGTAAAAATATTCATTTAAACATTTTTGCTGTCGCAAATTCAACAAATTTATTGCTAAATAAAAATGGGATTACAACTAATTGGGAAAATGAGTTTGATGATAATTCTTTTAAAAATTACACCATCAATGATGTTATTGATTTTGCTGAAAAAAATCATTTAGAAAATTTAATAACTATTGATAATACTGCAAGTGGTCAATTCATTAAAAATTATAGTGAATTTGTAGAAAACGGATTCGATTTAATTTCATCTAATAAAATTGCAAATACCGTTAGTTATTCTGATTATAAAGTGCTTCGCAAAAAAATTAAAGAAAACAAAAAATCATATTTGTACGAAACTAATGTAGGTGCAGGATTACCTTTAATTGAAACCATAAAATTATTGCATGATTCAGGTGAAAATATTACAAGAATAAGAGGTGTTTTTTCGGGATCATTAAGTTATATATTTAATAACTTTTCAATTCAAGACAGGCCATTTAGTGCAATTTTACAAGAAGCAATAGAGTGTGGTTATACAGAACCGGATCCACGTGAAGATTTATGTGGAAATGATGTTGGACGTAAATTATTAATTCTAGCACGTGAATTGGATTTACAAAATGAATTTGAGGATGTAAAAATTCAAAATTTAATACCAGAAAATTTAAGAGAAGGTTCAGCGAACGAATTTTTAGGTAAATTAGAGGAGATGAATACCTGTTTTCAAAACATAAAAGACAATCAGAAGGAAAACCATGTGTTAAGATATATAGGTGATCTATCTGGAAATTTACAAGAAGATAAAGGTAATTTGGAGGTGAATTTAGTTTCTGTTCCAAGAAATAGCGCGTTAGGTCAAATTCAAGGTGCCGATGCTATTTTTGAAATATACACAGAGTCTTATGGTGAAAAACCATTGGTTATTCAAGGAGCTGGAGCGGGCGCAGCAGTAACTGCTCGAGGCGTTTTTGGAGATATTTTAAGATTGGCAGATAAAAATTAAATTTGAACGTCATCCTAAAGAAGTCAAACTGAGTTTGTTGAAGTGTTGATTCAGGATCTCATCATAAAGGACAAAGATAAAAACAATATTATGAGCAAAAAATATTTTGAAACCGAAGCTGTCAGAACGCAATTAGAAAGATCACAATTTCAAGAGCATTCAACACCACTGTACCTTACTTCAAGTTTTGTGTTTGAAGATGCTGAAGAAATGAGAGCTGCTTTTACTGAAGAAAAAGAACGTAATATTTATTCTCGTTTTAGCAATCCAAATACTACTGAATTTGTTAAAAAAGTGGTTCAAATGGAAGGAGCAGAAGGTGGTTATGCTTTTGCCACTGGAATGGCAGCTGTTTTTTCAACGTTTGCTGCTTTGTTAAAAAGTGGAGATCATATTGTTTCAGCAAGCTCCGTTTTTGGTTCTACGCATACATTGTTTACCAAATATTTCCCTAAATGGAATATTGAAACTTCCTATTTCGATATTAACAAACCTGAAGAAATTGAAAGTTTAATTCAGCCTTCAACCAAAATTTTATATGCTGAGTCTCCAACAAATCCAGGGGTAGATATTATTGACTTAGAATTGTTAAGTGAAATTGCTAAAAAGCATAATCTGTTACTAGTAATAGATAATTGTTTTGCAACACCATATATTCAGCAACCGATTAAGTATGGAGCGGATTTGGTAATACATTCTGCAACAAAATTAATGGATGGTCAAGGTCGTGTTTTAGGAGGAGTAGTAGTTGGAAAATCAGAATTAATGCGTGAAATATATTTATTTTCTCGTAATACAGGTCCAGCTTTATCACCTTTTAATGCTTGGGTTCTAAGTAAAAGTTTAGAAACTTTAGCTGTAAGAGTTGAAAAACATTGTGAAAACGCTTTAAAATTAGCTGAATTTTTAGAAAATCATGCAGAAGTTTCAAAAGTTAAATACCCATTTTTAAAATCACATCCACAGTATGAAATTGCCAAAAAGCAAATGAAATTAGGTGGAAATATCATTGCAATAGAAATAAAAGGAGGTTTGGAAGCAGGAAAAAACTTTTTAAATGCCATTAAAATGTGTTCATTATCTGCCAATTTAGGAGATACAAGAACTATTGTAACGCATCCAGCATCTACTACGCACAGTAAATTGTCAAATGAAGAGCAAATATCCGCAGGAATAACACCAGGTTTGGTACGAATTTCTGTTGGTTTAGAGTATATTACGGATATAATTGAAGATATCAAATGCGCTTTAATTAATTAATTTTTAAAAAAAACTTTAAAATTTAATTTTTTAAAATTTTTTTCTTTAAATTTAAAAGTCTATTAAATTGGTAGGGTAATAAAAAACATGTATTTTTGGCACCTGAAAAAAGAATAAATAGAAAATGATACTAGAACAAATTTTAAGTTCAAATAAAGAAGGGTCGGAAAAAAGCTTTAAAGTTGTAAAAAATTCAGAAAAAGCGACACGAAGTATTGTTAAAGCTATAAGCTGGAGAATTATTGGTACAATAGATACTATTGTAATTTCATGGTTTATAACAGGTGAGATTACCATGGCTTTATCAATTGGTTTGATTGAAGTTATAACAAAAATGATACTTTACTTTTTTCACGAAAGAATTTGGAACGTAATAAAATGGGGGAAACATTAAACATTAAACTGATGAAAAATTTAAATATAGAGCAAATTAATAAAGATTTACAAGATAAAACACCTAAACAAATTATTGAATGGGCACTTAGTATTGCAAAAAAACCATTGGTTACAACAAATTTTAGACCGTATGAAGTCGCAATTTTATATGCATGTACGCAAGTTGAAAGTAATTTAAAAGTAATTTGGTGTGATACTGGTTATAATACGCCACAAACATATACTCATGCAAATGAATTAATAGATAAATTGAGTTTAAATGTTCATTTATATGTTCCTAAACAAACTGCGGCTCATAGAGATGCTACTATTGGAATTCCTCAAATTGAAGATCCAAATCATGCAATTTTCACAGAACAAGTAAAATTAGAACCTTTCAACAGAGCAATGAAAGAGCAGAAACCCGATGTTTGGTTCACCAATTTAAGAAAAGGACAAACAGCTTTTAGAAGTAGTATAGATATTGTTTCTATGAGTAAGGATGGACTTTTAAAAGTAAGCCCTTTTTACCACTGGTCAGATGAACAATTAGATGCATATTTAGTTAAGAATAATTTGCCAAACGAGTTTACCTATTTTGATCCAACAAAAGTATTGGAAAACAGAGAATGTGGATTGCATTCCTAAAATTATAAAAAATGACAGAGAAATTACACATTAACGCACTTGAAAACGAAGCAATTTATATTTTTAGGGAAGTTGCTGCACAATTTGAAAAACCAGTATTATTATTTTCTGGAGGAAAAGACTCAATAACATTGGTTAGATTGGCTCAAAAAGCATTTTATCCGGCAAAAATTCCTTTTCCATTAATGCATATTGATACGGGTCATAATTTTCCTGAAACAATTGAATTTCGTGATCGATTGGTGGAAGAATTAGGAGTTGAATTAATTGTTAGAAATGTACAAGATAGTATAGATCAAGGAAAAGTTAAAGAAGAATCTGGAAGGTATTCAAGCAGAAATATGTTGCAAACAACCACACTTTTAGATGCAATTGAAGAATTTAAATTTGATGCTTGTATTGGTGGCGCTCGAAGAGATGAAGAAAAAGCAAGAGCAAAAGAACGTGTTTTTTCTGTTCGAGATGATTTTGGACAGTGGGATGAAAAAAATCAACGTCCAGAATTGTTTGATATGTTAAACGGTAATATTGATTTAGGTCAAAATGTACGTGTTTTTCCAATTTCAAACTGGACAGAATTAGATGTTTGGACGTATATTGAAAATGAAGATTTAGAGATTCCTTCTATTTATTTTGCACATAAACGAGACATATTTGTTCGTGATGGATTGATTTGGTCAGCTTCAGAACATGTATATAAAGATGAAGATGAAGAAGTTGAAGAACGAATGGTTCGTTTTAGAACAGTTGGTGATATGAGTTGTACAGCAGCAGTAGATTCTTATGCGATAAGCATAAGTGAAGTAGTGGCTGAAATTAGAGATTCAAGTATTTCAGAACGAGGCGCAAGAATTGATGATAAACGATCTGAAGCAGCCATGGAAAAAAGGAAACAACAAGGATACTTTTAATAAATTAATAATAAATACATCATTCTGAAAATGTCACACTGAGCTTGTCGAAGTGTTGTTTCAGAATCTCTTAATAATATATAAAATGGAAGTTTTAAAAATAGCAACAGCAGGAAGTGTAGATGATGGTAAAAGTACCTTAATTGGAAGGCTATTATACGATACAAAATCATTAACCGATGATAAATTGGAAGCAATTGAACGAAGTAGCAAACAAAAAGGGTATGATTATTTAGATTTTTCTTTGGCAACAGACGGTTTAGTAGCTGAACGCGAGCAAGGAATTACTATAGATGTAGCTCATATTTATTTTTCAACAGCTACAAGAAGTTATATTATTGCAGATACTCCAGGCCACGTAGAATATACTAGAAACATGGTTACAGGCGCTTCAACATCTCAAGCAGCAATTATTTTAATTGATGCACGTCATGGTGTAATTGAGCAAACATATCGTCACTTTTTTATCAATAATTTGTTACGTATTAAAGATGTAATTGTGACCATTAATAAAATGGATTTAGTTGACTTTTCTGAAGAAAGATACAATGAAATTAAGGCTGATTTTCAGAAGTTAGTCGAAAAAAGTGATTATGAAGATCAACACATAACATTTATTCCTGTAAGTGCATTAAAAGGTGACAATGTTGTAAAGAAATCTGAAAGTATGTCTTGGTATAAAGGAGAGACTTTACTTTCTCATTTAGAGAAATTAGACACAGATGATATTTACAATAATGGGAAAATGCGTTTTCCAGTTCAATTTGTTATTCGTCCAAAAACTGAAGAATTTCATGATTACAGAGGCTATGCGGGGAAAGTTTATGGTGGTGATATTAGAGTTGGAGATGAAGTTGTAGTACTTCCTTCTCATGTCAAAACAAAAATTAAAGAGATTTACTTTAATGACATAAAATATGAGAGTGCATCTCGAAGATCATCTATATCTGTAATTTTAGAGAACGATGTAAATGTAAGTAGAGGTGATATGATTGTGAAAGCTAGTGAACTACCTAAAGTTGAAAAACAATTTACAGCAACTATTTCTTGGATGGATTCAAAGGATTTAGTTGCAGGTTCTAAATATGTTTTGCAGCATGGTGTTCATAAAGTTTTAGCAAAAGTAAGTGCTATACATCATAAAATTGAAACAGATTTTTCTGGTCAAAAAAATAATGTTTCAAACTTACAAATGAATGATATAGCTTCGGTTTCATTTCAATTAAATAAACCAATTTTTTTCGATTCTTTTAAAGAAAACAGATCAAATGGAGCATTTATTTTAATAGATCCTCAAACTAATAATACAGCAGGTGCAGGATTTATTGAATAATTAAAACACTAAAAATCAAAAACATATAATTAATTAAAGCTCAAAATTTCTTATGAATTAAGGAAACTACTATTATTAACTAAAAAAATCAAATAGAATGGAAAGCTTTAGAAGTGAGATCGAAAATCCGATCGTAGCAAGGGATATTATTGACTTAGAAAAAAAGATAAGTTTATTTTACGATGGGGAAATTGACGAGGCTAGATTTAGAAGTTTACGTTTAGCACGTGGAGTTTATGGACAACGTCAATTTGGTGTTCAAATGGTTCGTATTAAATTACCTTACGGTAAATTAACTAGTGAACAGCTACATAGAGTTGCCAATGTTTCTGATGAATATTCAAGAGGAAGATTACACATAACTACACGTCAAGATATTCAAATTCACCATGTAAGTTTAGATAGAACTCCTGAACTTTGGGCTGAACTAGAAAAAGATGATATTACTTTACGTGAAGCTTGTGGAAACGCAGTTAGAAACGTAACGGCAAGTGAAACCGCAGGAATTGACAAAGATGAACCTTTTGATGTTTCGCCTTATGCACATGCGATTTTTGAATTCTTTTTAAGAAATCCTATTTGTCAAGAACTTGGAAGGAAATTCAAAATTTCATTTTCGGGAACAGATAAAGATACTGCACTTAGTTTTATGCACGATTTAGGTTTTATAGCCAAGATCAAAAATGGTGAAATTGGTTTTAAAATAATGATTGGTGGTGGTTTAGGTTCACAAGCAATACTAGCAGATGTACTATTTGAATTTGTTGCTGCTGATAAAATTATTCCTATTACAGAAGCTGTTTTACGTGTATTCGACAGATTTGGAGAGCGTTCAAAAAGAGCAAAAGCACGTTTAAAATTCTTAATAAAAGATATTGGTTTTGATGCTTTTGTAAAGCTTGTTGAAGAAGAACAAAAAGCACTATCGGTAACTTCATTTCCAATTGATACAGCTAGTTTTGATGCTGAAATAGACTTATCCCATGTTAAAATTCCTTCCGTAAAAATTGAAGATATAAAAGCATTTGAGTTGTGGAAATCAACCAATGTAATTGAACAAAAACAAGAAGGTTTAAGTGCCATTGGTATTAAAGTTCATTTAGGAGATTTTTACACAGATAAAGCTAGAATTTTAGCTGATTTGGTTAAGAAATATGCGGGAAATGAAATTCGTTTATCATTACGTCAAAACATATTAATTCGTCATGTAAAAAATGAATTGTTGCCATTTTTCTATGTTGAATTACAAAAATTAGGATTTGATGATGCTGGTTATGAAAGTACGTTGGATATTACTTCTTGTCCAGGAACAGATACTTGTAATTTAGGTATTGCAAGCAGTACAGGAGTTTCTGCTGAGTTGGAAAGAGTGTTAAAAAGTGAGTTTCCTCAATTTGCAAATAACAAAGAAATTACCATTAAAATTAGCGGTTGTATGAATTCTTGTGGACAGCATACTATGGCGCATATTGGTTTTCAGGGAATGTCAATTAATTCAGGAAACTATGTTGCTCCCGCATTGCAAGTGTTGTTAGGTGGTAGTGTTTTAGGAAATGGAGCAGGAAGGTTTGCTGATAAAGTATTGAAAATTCCAAGTAAACGAGGCCCTCAGGCATTACGTTCAATTTTAAGTAATTATGAAGCGAATGTTTGTATAGGTGAATCGTTTATTAATTATTATGAACGCCAAGGCGAAAAATATTTTTATGATTTATTGAAGCCTTTATCAGATACTACTAATTTAGAGCAAAGTGATTTTATTGATTGGGGAAGTAATGAAGCTTATGATAAAGCTGTTGGAGTTGGTGAATGTGCAGGTGTAGTTATCGATTTAATTGCAACATTGTTGTTTGAAAGTGAAGAGAAACTGGAGAATGCAAGTGGGTCTTTAATAAACAATCAATATTCAGATAGTATTTATTATGCCTATTCAAGTATTGTAAACACAGCAAAAGCTTTGTTAATTTCGGAAGGGAAGAAAACAAATACTCATGTGGGAATTATTACTCAGTTTGAAGAAGTTTTTGCTTCTGAAATTGAATTAAATGTTCCTTTTTCTGATTTCATTTATCAAATTAAAAACAATGAACCTACAAAAGAGTTTGCTGAGAAATATTTGACTGATGCACAATTGTTTTATAAAAAAGTAGACGTTTATAGAGCTAATATTATTAATGATGAAAAATAATGTAAAACCAAAAGTAACGTTAATTGGTGCAGGTCCTGGCGATCCAGATTTGATAACAGTAAAAGGAGTAAAAGCCCTTAAAAATGCTGATGTAGTTTTGTACGATGCCTTAATTAATAGAGAATTATTAGAATATGCACCAACTGCAAAATTAATTTTTGTTGGAAAAATCAAAGAATATCATAGATATTCTCAAGATGAAATTAATGAGTTGATTGTAAAAAGTGCTTTCGAATATGGAAATGTTGTTCGGTTAAAAGGAGGTGATCCATTTATATTTGGAAGAGGTTCTGAAGAAATAGATTATATAGAGTCTTTTGGAATTGAAACAGAAGTAGTTTCAGGAATTTCATCTTCAATGGCAGTACCTGCAAGTCAAGGTATTTCATTAACCAAAAGAGGTGTTTCTGAAAGTTTTTGGGTAATTACAGGAACAACTTCAGAAAGGAAAATATCTGCAGATGTGTTTTTGGCAGCACAATCAACCGCAACTGTTGTTATTTTGATGGGAATGAGTAAACTTTCTGAAATTGTTTCAATATTCAAAAAGTTTAATAAAAATGAAATGCCAATTGCTATAATTCAAAACGGAACTACAAAAAATGAAAAATTAGGTTTGGGAACTATCAGTACTATTGAAGAGGTTGTTGCTGAAAAAAAATTATCATCTCCAGCTATAATAGTTATTGGAGAAGTAGTAAAAGAAAGCGCTAAGTTGCGTTCTTTTTATGAAGAATTAAATGTTGAGAATTCTAAAATTCAAATCAATTCGTAGAAGTTAGGAGTTGGTTATTTTAATAGTGTTATATGGAGAATAATGAATTATATCCAATATTTTTAAAAGTTACACAGTTAGATGTGTTAATAGTTGGAGGAGGAAATGTTGGACTCGAAAAACTAACTTTTTTATTAAAATCGAGCCCAAATGCGAAAGTTACAGTTGTAGCTCCAAATTTTCATCCTAAATTAATTGAATTAGCTAAAAAACACTCAGTTGAAACGATTGAAGATGTTTATTCTGTTTCTTATTTAGAAGGAAAACATATGGTAATTGCAACTACTAATAATGTTGCTGTAAACATTCAAGTTTATAAAGATTGTAAAGAACGGTATGTTTTAGTAAATGTGGCTGATAATCCACCATATTGCGATTTTTATATGGGTGGAATTGTTACTAAAGGAAATGTGAAAATTGCGATTTCAACGAACGGAAAATCACCAACATTAGCAAAGCGATTACGTCAGTTTTTTGAAGAGGTAATTCCAGATAACATTGATGAACTGGTAGAAAATTTAAACGAATTTAGAAAAACCATTAAAGGAGATTTAGAAAAAAAAATTAAAACACTAAATAATTTAACAAAAGAAATTGTAAATAAGTAGCAGTTTTAGTATTATAATAAGTTATTAATTTAAACGTATGAGCAACTCAGATAAATTTAATAAAGCTATTCAATTATTTGATGAAGCAAATATGGCAGACCCAAATAAAGAAATAGTTGAGGGAATAAAATATTCAAAAGAATTGCTTTATTCAATTCGAATGACAGACACCTTAAATCGCTTTTCACCTAATTCATCAGAAGCTTTAAAATTAGCAGTTCATTGTCAACATATTTGTAGATGGGAAATTCCAAGAAATTCGTACGAAACAGGTAGAGAAGGTTATTTAAAATGGCGCAAAGATTTAAAAGATTTTCATGCTAAAAAAGCGTCCAATATATTAAGTGACATAGGATATGTTGAAGACATTATAACAAACGTTAAATTTTTACTTTTAAAAAAAGCAATTAAAGAAAAACATAGAAACCCAAACGTTGGAAGATGTTGCTTGCTTAGTATTTTTGGAATTCTATTTTTTACAATTTTCAGAAAAATATCCTGAAAATAAATTAATTGAGATTATTCAAAAAACTTGGGGAAAGATGTCTGAGAAAGGTCATAAAGCAGCATTAGAATTAAAGTTATCTAAAAAAGCATTATCATTAATTACCAAAGCATTAAGTTAGAATATCTGTCTCTTATACACATCT
>SDWL01000023.1 GCA_004195315.1 Lutibacter sp. | reverse complement strand
AGATGTGTATAAGAGACAGGTATAAATCTATGTACTTGGCTTTTATTTCATCACGTTTAGGTTTCATTGTTGGAGTTAAAAGATTATTATCAATCCCCCAAACATCAGGAGTTAATTCTACAACTTTAATTTTTTCCCAATCACCAAATTTTCTATTTCTTTTATCAACATCTTTTTGGATACGAGCAATAACACGTTCATTAGCAATAATTTCAGCATTAGTTTCTCCAATGTTATGCTCTTTTCTGCGAGCCCATTCTTTAATAAAATCAAATGCTGGTTGAATAATAGCAGCTGGCATTTTTTGACCTTCACCAACAACCAAAATTTGTTCGATAAAACGAGATTGTTTCATAGAATTTTCTAACAATACAGGCGAAATATATTTACCTCCAGAAGTTTTAAAAATTTCTTTTTTACGACCAGTGATAAATAAAAATCCATCTTTATCTACTTCACCCTTATCACCAGTATGGAAATAATCCCCTACTAAAGCATCAGCTGTTCTTTCAGGATCTTTATAGTAACCTAGCATCACATTAGGTCCTTTTATTAAAATTTCACCATCTTCAGCAATTTTAACTTCAACATCTTCTAGTAATGTACCTACTGAACCTATTCTAAATAATTTTCCTTCAAATTGGTTTACAGTAACTACTGGAGAAGTTTCAGTTAAACCATAACCTTCCATAATACTTAATCCTGCTGCACAGAATACTTTAGTTAAACGAGGTTGCAATGCAGCACTACCAGAAACTAAAGTGTTTAATTCACCTCCTAAAGCAGCTTTCCATTTACTGAAAATAATTTTGCGGGCAATTTTTAATTTAAATTCGTACCACCACCCGTTTTCTCCGTAAGGTTTCCATTGTAATCCTAATCCAACGGCCCAAAAGAAAAGTGCTTTTTTAATGCCAGTTAATTCAGAACCTTTACCAACAATACCATCATATATTTTTTCTAATAAACGAGGTACAACAGACATCATATGTGGATGAACTTCGTTTAAATTATCTTTAATTTTTTCAATGCTTTCTGCAAAATAAACTTCTCCACCTGCATACATATACATGTAGTGTAACATGCGCTCAAATATATGGCAAACTGGTAAGAAACTCATTACTCTAAAAGAACCATCATCAATTGGTATTCTAGGATGACTTGCTATTGCATTCGAAACTATATTTTTATGTGATAACATCACACCTTTTGGAGTTCCTGTAGTACCAGAAGTATATATTATTGTTGCTAAATCTTCAGGTTTTACATTATCTTTAAGTTTTTCTACTTCAGGTTGATTACTTTCATCTTTTCCTAACTCTAAAACTTCATTCCAATTTTTACATCCTTCAATTTCATCAAAAGAATAAATTTCTTTTAACGTTGCAACTTTTCCAATTAAGTCTGAAACACGATCTAAAAGACCTTCATCTGAAATAAAGCAATGTGTAATTTCAGCATGATTAAAGATATACTCATATTCTTTAGTAGATATAGTAGGATACAAAGGTACATTTTGAGCACCAATTTGTAAGATACCAATATCCATAACGTTCCATTCAGTTCTATTTGTTGTTGAAATTACAGCAATTTTATCATTAGGTTTTATTCCAAGACGTAATAGCCCCCTACTTATTGCATTTCCTTTTGATATTAATTCCTTGGTAGAAGTTGCTTCCCAAACACCATTATATTTGGAGTTAAAAGCTTTTTCTAAATTGAATTTTTCCAAAGAATAATATGGAAAATCGAATAAACGGGTAACTTTTATAGACATATTTAACTAGTTTAATTATTTTGTGAAAAATAGATAAATTAATATGAATACACAAGCACTGCAATTAAATAAACGATAAAATTGTATTAATATAAAAAACAACTTAAAATATTAGTAAAATATCTTTTTTGAATGATTCTTTTTGAATTATTTGTTTTTTATCCAGTTTTTAGCGTTAACAAATGCTTCTTCCCAAGGTGAAACTTCATCTTTTCTTCCTGCCGGATAATAAGGCCAGTTCCATTGGAAAGTTGAACGCTCAATATGTGGCATCATTACCAAATGACGACCATCTTTTGAGCACATCATTGCAGTATTATAATCTGAACCATTTGGGTTTGATGGATATGCATGATAAGCATATTTTGCAACAATATTATAGTCCTTTTCTTCCATAGGTAAGTTAAATTTACCTTCACCGTGTGAAATCCAAACTCCTAAAGTGCTACCTGCTAAACTAGAAAGCATTACAGAATTATTTTCTTGAAGAATAACCGAAGTAAAGTTACTTTCGTGTTTATGAGAATCGTTATGCAACATTTTTCCATGCACTTTATGTTCAGGATTTATAACCTCTAATTCCATAAATAACTGACAACCATTGCAAATACCAATAGATAAAGTATCTTCTCTTTTGAAGAAATTGTCTAGAGCTGTTTTTGCTTTTTCATTGTATAAAAATGCTCCAGCCCATCCTTTAGCTGAACCTAAAACATCTGAGTTAGAGAAACCTCCAACAGCCCCTATAAATTTTATATCTTCTAATGTTTCACGACCACTAATTAAATCGGTCATATGTACATCTTTAACATCAAAACCAGCTAAATACATGGCGTTTGCCATTTCACGCTCACTATTACTTCCTTTTTCACGAATAATAGCCGCTTTCGGTCTTGGTTTTGAAGCATCAATTACTGGAAGTTTTCCTGTGAATTGTTTTGGGAATGTATATTTTAACGGTTGATTTTTATAATTATCGAATCTATCTCTTGCTAAACCATTTGCTGTTTGCTTATTATCCAACAAATATGAAGTTTCGTACCAAGCATCTCTTAATTCAGGAATATTAAACTCTAAAACTTTACCATTGTTAGTGATTTTTACAGTTTCGCTTCTTACGGCATTTCCTAATTCAAAAAATTCAACATTGTTTTTTGTTAAAATATTTGGAACATCTTCAGAGGCACTTTGGAAAATAATTCCATTGTTTTCAGCAAATAAAACTTTTATATTGTCTTTTTCACCTAAAGCAGAAATATCAATAGTAACACCAAGCATTTCTTGAGCAAAACATAATTCTAATAAGGTAGTTAACATTCCTCCAGCTGAAATATCATGCCCAGCTAATAACTTACCTTCTTTAATTAAATTTTGAACAGTATTAAATGCGTTTTTAAATTTAACAGCATCTTTAATAGTTGGTGTTTCAGTACCAATTTTATTTTGGGTTTGAGCAAAAGAAGAACCTCCTAATTTAAACGAATCGTTAGATAAGTTTATGTAGTATATTTTGTTTAAACCATTTTTTTGTAAAACAGGTTCTACAACTTTAGTAATGTCGTTGCAATGACCGGCAGCAGTAATAACTACTGTACCTGGAGAAATAACTTCCTCATTAGGGTATTTTTGTTTCATTGATAAAGAATCTTTACCAGTTGGAACATTAATCCCTAATTCAATTGAGAAATCTGAAACTGCTTGCACCGCTTTATATAAACGAGCATCTTCTCCTTCATTTTTGCAAGGCCACATCCAGTTGGCAGATAAGGAAACCGAAGCCAAATTATCTTGTAAAGGTGCCCAAATAATATTTGTTAACGATTCTGCAATTGCATTTTTACTACCAGCAGCAGGATCAATTAGAGCACTTACAGGAGCGTGTCCCATAGCAGTTGCAATTCCTTCTTTACCATTATAATCTAATGCCATTACACCAACATTATTTAATGGTAATTGTAATGGTCCTGCGCTTTGTTGTTTGGCAACTTTTCCACCAACACATCGGTCTACTTTATTTGTTAACCAATCTTTACAAGCTACAGCTTCTAACTGTAAAACTTGTTTGATATAGTTTTGAATTTCATTTTGATTATAAGAAAGTTCTTGATAATTTCTTACAATAGTTTTATCAGTTAAAACAGTTTTAGGAGAACTTCCAAACATATCATTTAATTCTAAATCCATTGGTTTCTCACCCGTTGATTTAGATTTAAATGTAAATCGATTATCACTAGTTACTTCGCCAACTTCATAATAAGGAGAACGTTCTCTATCTGCAATTCTATAAAGATAATCAGCATCTTTTACTCCAATAACTAATCCCATACGTTCTTGAGATTCGTTTCCAATAATTTCTTTAGCCGAAAGTGTGGGGTCACCAATTGGTAATTTATCTAGATCAATTAATCCACCAGTATCTTCAACAAGTTCAGATAAACAGTTTAAATGTCCACCAGCACCGTGATCGTGAATTGAAACAATAGGATTCACATCACTTTCTACCATTCCACGAATGGCATTGGCTGCTCTTTTTTGCATTTCAGGATTTGAACGTTGTACTGCGTTTAATTCAATACCACTTGCAAAAGCACCAGTATCAGCAGATGATACGGCGGCACCACCCATTCCAATTCTATAATTATCACCTCCTAAAATCACAATTTTATCGTGTTCTTTTGGCGTGTCTTTTAATGCTTGCTCTTCTTTTCCATATCCAATACCACCAGCTTGCATAATTACCTTATCAAACCCTAATTTGCGCGCTTCTTCTTCGTGTTCAAAAGTTAATACAGAACCCGTAATTAAAGGTTGACCAAATTTATTTCCAAAATCTGAAGCTCCGTTTGATGCTTTTATTAAAATATCCATTGGAGTTTGGTATAACCATTTACGTTCTTTAATCCCTTTTTCCCAAGGTTTGTTTTCATTTAAACGTGAATATGAGGTCATATAAAGAGCTGTTCCTGCTAAAGGCAAAGAACCTTTTCCACCAGCCAATCGGTCTCTGATTTCACCTCCAGCGCCAGTTGCTGCACCATTAAAAGGTTCAACAGTTGTTGGAAAATTATGTGTTTCAGCTTTTATTGAAATAACCGATTTAAAATCTTTTTTCTCATAGAAATCAGGTTTGTCAGCGGTTTTTGGAGCAAACTGTTCAACTGTCGGCCCTTTTATAAAAGCAACGTTATCTTTATATGCTGAAACAATTCCATCTGGTTTTTTTTCAGAAGTTAAACGAATTAATTTAAATAATGAAGAAGGCATTTCTTCTCCATCAATAACAAAAGTTCCGTTAAATATTTTATGACGACAGTGTTCGGAATTTACTTGTGAAAATCCAAATACTTCAGAATCTGTTAGTTTTCTACCAATTTTTTCACTTAAATTATTTAAGTATTCAACTTCATCTTCATTTAAAGACAATCCCTCTTGTTTATTGTAAGTTGCAATATCTTCAATGTCTAATACCACTTCAGGTTTTAGATGAATATTAAAAATATCTTGATTCAGTTCTTCAAACTTTTGAAAAATCATAGGATCAAAACTTTCTTTTTCATTTGAAGCCGTAAATTCTTCAATTCTTATAATCCCATCAATACCCATATTTTGAGTAATTTCAACAGCATTGGTGCTCCAAGGAGTAATCATAGCTGCTCGAGGGCCAATAAAAAAAGCATCAACAGATGCTTTAGCTAGTAATTGTACATTTCCAAAAAGCCAGTTTAATTTTTGAATATTTTCTTGCGAAAGTTCTTTTGACGTTTGTACAGCATATAGTTTACTGCTTGCGTTTCCAAAGAATTGAATCATATTATTGATTTATTTATGTGTTGTTAGAAAGTGCAAATTTAACTAAATAATTAGAAAGATTTCATTTAGACTCTATATTATTCAATCATTTATTAATGAGTTTTGAACAAATTAGAAAGTTGTAAAGATTCTTTCTAACAAACAAATAAACAATTGTTATTTATTTAACAAAACAGAACTATTTGTAAAAATTTTGTATGTTTTCATATTGTGTATTAAACATTTTTATATATTTGCTTTATAAAATAAGAAACAATGTTATTTATTCAATTTCATCATCATCATTTTCATTCTAGCAATCAGGCGAGAAGTTGATGTATTGAATTAAATTAAAATATATTAAAAACCCGTTTGAGTAACTCAAGCGGGTTTTTTGTTTAACGCTCTTAGATTTACTTGAACTCATTAAAGAAAAAAATGAATAAAATAAAAATCGCAGTTCAAAAATCAGGGAGATTAAACGAAGATTCTCTTAAATTGCTTAAAGATTGTGGCATTTCTATTGACAATGGAAAAGACCAATTAAAAGCTTCAGCAAGTAATTTTCCCTTAGAAGTTTTATATTTACGGAATGGTGATATTCCTCAATACCTTCGTGATGGAGTAGTAGATATTGCAATAATTGGAGAAAATGTGTTGATTGAAAAAGGTACCGATATTGGAATTGTAGAAAAATTAGGATTTTCTAAATGTAGAGTTTCATTAGCAATACCAAAAGATGCTACTTTTACAAGTATTAAAGATTTAAATGGAGCAAGAATTGCAACATCATATCCAAATACTGTGAAGCAATATTTCAAAAAATTTAATGTTAAACCCGATGTTCATATCATTACTGGTTCGGTTGAAATAGCAACAAATATTGGTTTAGCAGATGCAATTTGTGATATTGTTTCAAGTGGAAGTACACTTTTTAAAAATAATTTGGTTGAAGTTGAGGAAATGTTAAAAAGTGAAGCTGTTTTAGCAGTATCACCCAATATTTCTGATGAAAATCAAAAAATTCTTGATAAAATTCAATTTAGAATTCAAGCAGTTTTAAAAGCAAGAAAATCAAAATATATTTTGATGAATGCTCCTAATGATAAAGTTGAGGCAATTATAAAATTATTGCCTGGAATGCGCAGCCCAACAGTTTTACCATTAGCAGAAGATGGTTGGAGTTCTATTCATACTGTAATTGAAAAGGATTCCTTTTGGGAAGTTTTAGATGAACTAAAAGCAAATGGAGCTGAAGGGTTATTAGTGGTTCCAATCGAGAAAATGGTATTATAGCTTGAGTTGAAACGTAAAATTGTTTATTTGTTTAATCGGTATACAAAATTAACTTCTAAATCGATTTAATAATAAATACCAAACAATTAGACTTTTATGCTATTAAACAGTTAAACAAAAATTAAATAATGAATAAAATTATAAACCCACCAAAAAGCGAATGGTCTGAATTGTTAAAAAGACCAACACAAACAATAGAAGCTATTGAAACTACAGTTACTTCAATTTTTGATGATGTAAAACGGAATGGAGACGACGGAATTAAACGTTATACTTCCATTTTTGATGGGGTAGAACTAGATGAAATATATGTTTCAGACAACGAGTTTTTAGCTGCGGAAAAAGAAATTTCTTCAAAATTAAAAGACGCAATTTCATTAGCAAAACATAATATTGAGAAATTTCATTCAGCTCAAAAAACTAAAAAAATTATAGTTGAAACCATTGAAGGTGTGGAATGTTGGCAAGAAAAAAGACCCATTCAAAAAGTTGGTTTGTATATTCCTGGTGGAACAGCACCTTTATTTTCATCAGTATTAATGTTAGCTATTCCTGCTCAAATTGCGGGTTGTAACGAAATTATTTTAGCTACTCCGCCAAATAAGAGAGGAAAAATAAATTCAGCTATTATTTATGCTGCACAATTGTGTGGAGTTTCTAAAATTTTAAAAGTAGGAGGTATTCAAGCCATTGCTGGATTGACTTTTGGAACGGAAACCTTACCGCAAGTGTATAAAATTTTTGGACCAGGTAATCAATATGTAACTGCAGCTAAACAATTAGCAACAAAATATGGTGTTGCAATTGATATGCCAGCTGGCCCAAGTGAATTGTTAGTAGTTGCGGATGAAACAGCAAATGCAAGTTTTGTAGCTTCAGATTTATTAAGTCAAGCTGAACACGGAGTTGATAGTCAGGTGATTTTAGTTTCAACTTCTAAATCGTTGCTAAAGAATGTCGAAAAGGAAATTGATGTTCAAATTGCACAATTATCAAGAATTAAAATAGCTAAACAAGCCATTAAAAATTCGAAATTAATTTATATTGAAAATAAAGAAGTAGCTTTAGAATTGATAAATGAATATGGCCCTGAACATTTTATAATTTGTACTAATGATAACGAATTTTATGTAACTGGAGTCCAAAATGCAGGTTCTGTTTTTATTGGGAATTATACACCTGAAAGTGCAGGTGATTATGCTTCGGGAACCAATCATACGTTACCAACTAATGGATATTCAAAAGCATATTCAGGCGTAAACTTAGATTCGTTTTTAAAAGCTATTACATTTCAAAAAATATCAAAAAAAGGAATTCAAAATATTGGTAATGCTATTGAATTAATGGCTGAAGCCGAAGGTTTAGATGCACATAAAAATGCTGTAACATTACGTTTAAATAGTTTAAAATAAAAGTAATCGTCATTCTAAAATGTCAAACTGAGCTTGCTGAAGTGTTGCTTATCAATGACAAATGTAAAATATTAATAAATGAGATTCTGAATCAAGTTCAGGGTAATGTAAATGGAAACAAATAAATTTAACTTAAATAATATAGTTCGGGAAAATATTAAAGCATTAAAACCGTATTCATCGGCAAGAGATGAATTTAAGGAATTAAGTGCAGATATGATATTTTTAGACGCCAATGAAAATCCGTTTGAAAATGGTGTAAATCGCTACCCAGATCCGCAACAAACATTTGTTAAAACAGAGTTATCTGCTTTAAAAAAAGTACCAGTAAATCAAATTCTGCTAGGAAATGGAAGCGATGAAGTGTTGGATTTAATTTTTAGAGCTTTTTGCGAACCAAAAGAAGATAATATTATCACTTTGCCACCAACGTATGGAATGTATCATGTGCTGGCGAATATCAATAATATAGATAATAAGGAAGTGTTGTTAACTGTTGAATTTCAGCTTAATGTGAGTGAAATATTAAAAATTTCCGATACCAATTCTAAGTTGTTGTTGTTATGTTCGCCCAACAATCCAACAGGTAATTCATTTTCAAATGAAAGTGTTGAAAAACTGTTAAAATCATTTAATGGACTGGTAGTAATTGATGAAGCGTATATTGATTTTTCTTCTAAAAAAAGCTGGTTAGAACGTTTGAATGAATTTCCAAATTTAATTATTACACAAACGTTGTCAAAAGCATATGGAATGGCAGGAATACGATTAGGAATCTGTTATGCTTCCAAAGAAATAATTACTGTTTTGAATAAAATTAAACCTCCTTACAACGTAAATGAATTAACGCAACAAAGAGCTTTAAAGCGAATTTCGACTAAAAATAAAGTTAAAAAAGAAATTGAAACTATTTTAGAACAACGTGAAAAGCTGATTGCTAAATTAAAATTGATTTCTTTTATTGAAAAAGTGTATCCAACAGATGCTAATTTTGTGCTGATTAAAGTAGACGATGCTTCAAAAAGGTACAGTCAATTAATTAAAAAAGGAATTGTGATTCGTAATAGATCAACGCTACCTTTATGTAATAATACGTTGAGATTAACCGTTGGAACAAAAAGTGAGAATATGAAGTTGTTAAACGCATTAAAAGATTTATAAAATGAAGAAAAAAGTATTATTTATCGATCGTGATGGAACACTAATTAAAGAAACCGTTGATGAACAAATTGATGCATTTGAAAAAATGATATTTTATCCTAAAGTTTTTACATATTTAGGGAAAATAGCAAAAGAATTAGATTTTGAATTGGTGATGATTACCAATCAAGATGGTTTAGGAACTGCTATTTTTCCTGAGAATACTTTTTGGCCTGTTCATAATTTTATAATGAAATCATTTGAAAATGAAGGAGTTGTTTTTGATGAAATTTTTTTAGACAGAACTTTTCCTCATGAAAATGCAAATACTCGTAAACCAGGAACGGGACTGTTAACACAGTATTTTTCAGAAGACTATGATTTAGAGAATTCATTTGTAATTGGAGATCGATTAACGGATATTCAATTAGCGAAAAACCTTGGTTCTAAAGGAATTTTTATTAATGATAATACAAATCTTGGAACAAATGAAATTACTGTGAAAAGAGATGAATTAGATGATATTATTGCTTTAGAAAGTAACGATTGGCAGAAGATTTATGAATTTCTAAAATTAGAAAATCGTACTTCAGAACTTATACGAAATACTAACGAAACGAAGATTTTTATCAAATTAAATTTAGACGGTACGGGGAAAAGTGAAATTTCAACAGGAATTGCATTTTTTGATCATATGCTAGATCAAATTGCGCGACACGGAAATATGGATTTAATCATACAAGTAAAAGGTGATTTGGAAGTTGACGAACATCACACTATTGAAGACACAATGATTGCTTTAGGTGAAGTTTTTGCTAAAGCTTTGGGAAATAAATTAGGTATTGAACGTTATGGTTTTTGTTTACCAATGGACGATTGTTTAGCACAAGTTGCAATAGATTTTGGAGGAAGAAACTGGTTAGTTTGGGAAGCAGATTTTAAACGCGAAAAAATTGGTGAAATGCCAACAGAAATGTTTTATCACTTATTCAAATCATTTACTGATGGCGCAAAATGTAATTTAAATATAAAGGTTGAGGGTACAAATGAACATCATAAAATTGAAGCAATTTTTAAAGCATTTGCGAAAGCTATAAAAGCTGCTGTAAAAAGAGATTCAGAAAAAATGATTTTGCCATCAACCAAAGGAATGTTGTAGCATGAAAATAGTTATTATAAATTACGGAGCAGGGAATATTCAATCCATAAAATTTGCGATTCAGCGTTTGGGTTATGAAGCTGTTCTGTCTGATAATTCAGAAGTAATAAAATCAGCTGATAAAGTAATTTTTCCTGGAGTTGGTGAAGCGAGTAGTGCTATGGCTAAACTAAAATCAACAGGTTTAGATAAGTTAATTCCAACTCTAAAGCAACCAGTTTTAGGAATTTGTTTAGGAATGCAGCTAATGTGCAATTATTGTGAGGAGGGAAATACACAAGGTTTAGAAATTTTTGATGTGAATGTTATAAAGTTTGATACTTCTGAAAAAGTTCCACAAATTGGCTGGAATCAAATTGAAAATTTAAACTCGAAGTTGTTTAAAGGAATAAACGAAAAAGAATATATGTATTTGGTGCATAGTTTTTATGTTCCGTTGAATAATGAAGCCATTGCAATTACAGATTACGGAATTAAATATGCTTCAGCTTTGCAAAAAGATAATTTTTATGGAGTGCAATTTCATCCAGAAAAAAGTAGCAAAGCTGGCGAGCAGATATTAAAGAATTTTTTAGAGTTATAATGAATTAATTCATTTGTCATTTCTGCCTTCGTAGGAATGACAAATATGAACGTATTGCCACAGCTAATGAAAAATTAGCTTCGTAATGACAATGAAAAAAATAAATGGACAATAATTAAACAATAATAAATGAGAATCATCCCTGCAATAGATATAATAAATGGTAAGTGTGTTCGACTTTCAAAAGGAGATTATGCTACAAAAATTATATATAATGAAAATCCGTTAGAAGTAGCTAAAATGTTTGAAGCACACGGTGTAAACTATTTACATTTGGTAGATTTAGATGGAGCAAAAGCAAGCCATATTGTGAATCATAAAGTGTTAGAATCCATAGCTTCAAATACAAATTTAAGTATCGATTTTGGTGGTGGATTAAAATCGGATGAGGATTTACGCATAGCATTTGAATCTGGAGCAAATCAAGTTACTGGAGGAAGTATTGCTGTTAGAAACCCTTCAACTTTTAAAAGTTGGTTACAGAAATTTGGTTGCAACAAAATTATTTTAGGTGCTGATGCCAACAACGAAAAAGTAGCTGTTGGTGGTTGGTTAGAAGAATCAGATGAAGAATTAATTCCATTTATTCAAAACTATGTAAAAGAAGGTGTTAGTTATGTAATTTGTACAGACATTTCTAAAGATGGAATGCTGCAAGGCCCTTCATTTGAATTGTATCAAAAAATTTTAACTAAAATTCCGAATGTGAAATTAATTGCTTCAGGAGGAATTTCGACATATGATGAATTACCAAGATTGGCAGAAATGGGATGTGAAGGAACTATTGTAGGTAAAGCAATTTACGAGCAAAGAATAAGCATGAAACAAATAGAAATTTTTATTTTAAACAACTAAGATGCTCACAAAAAGAATAATACCTTGTTTAGATATCAAAAATGGAAGAACTGTAAAAGGCGTAAATTTTGTTGATTTACGTGATGCAGGTGACCCTGTTGAATTGGCTGAAATATATGCCAATAATGGTGCTGATGAATTAGTGTTTTTAGATATTACAGCAACTGAGCAGCGAAGAAAAACATTAGTTGAATTAGTGTTGCATGTTGCTGAGAAAGTAAATATACCATTTACAGTTGGCGGAGGAATTTCATCAGTTGAAGATGTTGAAATATTGTTAAATTCTGGAGCAGATAAGGTTTCAATTAATTCTTCAGCAGTTAAAAACCCGAAATTAATTAATGATTTGGCAGCTAGATTTGGAAGTCAGTGTATTGTTGTTGCCATTGATGCTAAGCAAATTGATAAAGAATGGATAGTGCATTTAGTTGGTGGAAAAGTGCCAACTGAAATAAGATTGTTTGATTGGGCGAAAGAAGTTGAACAGCGTGGTGCAGGAGAAATTCTTTTTACATCAATGGATCATGATGGCACTAAAAACGGATTTGCAAATGAGGCTTTGGCATATTTAAGCGAGTTGGTAAATATTCCAATAATTGCTTCTGGAGGCGCTGGAAATATGCAACATTTTACAGATACTTTTATTGAAGGAAAAGCTGATGCAGCATTAGCAGCAAGTGTTTTTCATTTTAAAGAAATTGAAATAATAGATTTAAAAAACGAATTAAAAAAGAATAATATTCCTGTAAGATTATGAAAAAATGGTCATTCTGAACTTGTTTCAGAATCTCATCATAATTGTTATCTTCTGAAGGGAACCTGAAATAAATTCAAGTTGATAAATATTGAATAAATTAAAAAATAATTTTATGAACATAGATTTTAATAAAAACCAAAACGGATTAGTACCTGCAATTATTCAAGACGCTTTAACAAAAAAAGTACTAATGTTAGGGTATATGAATGAAGAAGCATATGCTAAAACTGTTGATTCAAATAAGGTTACATTTTTTAGCCGAACTAAAAACAGATTGTGGACTAAAGGTGAAGAAAGTGGAAATTTTTTAAATGTAGTTTCTATAAAGAATGATTGTGATAATGATACACTTTTAATTGAAGTGAATCCTATTGGGCCAACTTGCCACAAAGGAACTGATACTTGTTGGAGTGAAACTAATAATCCATCTTTTGGTTTTTTATCTAAATTAGAAAAGGTGATAAAAAACAGAAGAGAAAATGCAGATTCTAAAGGCAGTTATGTAGCATCTTTATTTGAAAAAGGAATTAATAAAATTGCTCAAAAAGTGGGTGAAGAGGCAGTAGAAATTGTAATTGAAGCCAAGGATAATAATGATGATTTATTTTTAAATGAAGGAGCAGATTTAATGTTTCATTACTTAATTTTATTACAAGCAAAAGGTTTTACGTTAGTTGATGTTGTAAAGGTTTTAGAAGAAAGACATTCATAAAATTATATCATATAAAACTTTTAACTTCATCTTTAATAAAAGCCAAAGCAGTATTTGAAGGAATTGTAGTATTTATAATTTTTTGTAAAATAGCTTCTCTTAGTTCTTGAGCATTTTTAATTGATTCTTCTTCTGAAGTTTTTTTAATTAATTGTATTGTTGCATTTTTTGAAGCAATTATTACATTCCAGCATTTGTCTGAAATATAAATTTGTTGTGTTAAATCTGTCTCTTATACACATCT
>SDWL01000295.1 GCA_004195315.1 Lutibacter sp. | reverse complement strand
ATATTACATTTGATGAAATTATTTTTAATACAGATAGTTTTTTTGGAATTAAAACCATTACTGTAGATCAAGTTGCTGAACAAGGTTTAAAAGGAGGAGCGTTTTACCCAATTAACTTATATTTAGATGGAATAAGAATTGAAGAAGACAAAATTTCGGAAATCTACAACCTACTTCCAGCAGCAAGAAATAAAGAAATAAGAAAACTAAAAAAAAGCCTTCATTAGTTTTTTTCTCTTTTCTAATTAATTGATATAAAAATAATTAGGGAAATTAAATTATTGGCATTACATTTGTTAATAAATAAACAATAATTAAAAATTTTAACAATGAGTAAAGGAACAGTAAAATTTTTCAATGATGCCAAAGGATTTGGATTCATCACAGAAGAAGGTTCAAACAAAGAACATTTTGTACACATTTCTGGATTAATCGATGAAATTCGCGAAGGCGACGAAGTTGAATTCGAATTATCAGAAGGAAAAAAAGGATTAAACTGCGTAAACGTAAAAGTTATTTAATATATACGAATTACCTTTTTTTAAACAAAGTCTATCAATTTTTGATAGACTTTTTCTATTATATGAATTTTGTTAGCTACTAATTTATGGTATAAATGAAATAATATGAATTACTTTATTTAATTTTGCAAAGCAATAAAATACACTTTTTAATATAAAATACTGTAAAGTTAGAAGGAATAAAATCTTTAATGCTTGTTGTTTGCAATTATAAAATAAAAAATATGACTCTTATTACTTCAAATATTAACGAAGCTAAAGAATTACTGGATAATGAAGATGTGGTTGCTATACCAACTGAAACGGTTTATGGTTTAGCAGGGAATATTTTTAGTGAAAAGGCATTAAAGAAAATTTATGCCTTAAAAAGCAGACCATCCTATAATCCATTAATTGTTCATATTAAATCTATTAGTGACTTACATTTAGTAGCTTGTGAAATACCTGATAAAGCATTAAAACTTGCTGACGCTTTTTGGCCAGGACCATTAACGTTAATTTTAAAAAAGCAACCAACTATTTCAGATATTGTTACTGCAGGAAAACAAACAGTTGCTGTTAGAGTTCCAAATCATCCTATTGCGTTAGAGTTACTTAAAAAGTTGGATTATCCAGTTGCAGCGCCTAGTGCCAATCCGTTTACTTCAATTAGCCCAACAACGGCTCAACATGTTTTTGAATTTTTTAATAGTGAGTTAAAGTTAATTTTAGATGGTGGTTCTTGTATAAAAGGTGTTGAATCTACCATTGTTGGTTTTTTAGATAATGAAGTTATTTTGTACAGACATGGTTCAACATCAATTGAAGCTATTGAAAAAGTTATTGGAAAGGTGAAAATTTTTATAAATGATGATGTTGCTCCAGATGCCCCAGGAATGCTTAAAAAACATTATTCGCCTAAAACACCAATTATTAGAACCGATTCAATTGAAGAGTCAATTAAATTACATTCAAACAAAAAAATAGGCTTACTGTTATTTAATACTGAAAATACTGATTTAAATATTGAATGTCAAGAAATATTATCTAAAGACAGTGATTTAGAAGAAGCGGCTTCTAATTTATTTGCAGCTTTACACAGATTAGATAAATGTAAATTAGAATTAATTATTGCTGAAAAATTCCCAAACAAAGGGCAAGGAAAGACCATTAATGATAGATTAAGTAGAGCTACAAAATAAATTAAATGCTCCTTTAGATTATAGTAATTTTTGTATTTTCAAATTGTTGAAATTTTAATTTTCATCCTAAAAAGTTATCCGTAACTTTGCGCACTAAAATTTTTAAAATGAAACGTGTAATTGTAGGCCTTTCAGGCGGTGTAGATAGTAGTGTTGCAGCATACTTGTTAAAAGAACAAGGTTATGAAGTTATTGGCTTGTTTATGAAAAACTGGCATGATGATTCTGTAACCATTTCAAATGAATGTCCTTGGCTAGAAGACAGTAATGATGCAATGATAGTTGCTGATAAATTAGGAATTCCATTTCAAGTAGTTGATTTAAGCGAACAATATAAAGAACGTATTGTAGATTATATGTTTAAGGAATATGAAATGGGGCGGACTCCAAATCCTGATGTACTGTGTAACAGAGAAATAAAATTTGATGTTTTTCTGAAAATAGCGAAAGAGTTAGGAGCTGATTATGTGGCTACTGGTCACTATTGTAGAAAAGGAGAGGAAGATATTAATGAAGAATCTGTTTACAAATTACTGGCAGGAGCTGACATTAATAAAGATCAATCGTATTTTTTATGTCAATTATCTCAACAACAATTGGCAAAAGCTTTATTTCCTATTGGTGAACTAACTAAACCTGAAGTTCGTAAAATAGCAGCTGAACAAGATTTAATTACTGCTGATAAAAAAGATTCTCAGGGATTATGTTTTATAGGAAAAGTGCGTTTGCCTGAATTTTTACAACAAAAATTAAAACCTAAAGAAGGTGTTATTGTTAGAATACCTCAAGATTCAGAAATATTTGATAGATTAATTCCAGAATTTGAAACTAAAGAATCAGAATTGGAATTTTTTGCAACTAAATACAGCTATAATGCTGGTGATGGAAAAGTTGTTGGAAAACATCAAGGAGCTCATTATTTTACAAAGGGTCAACGAAAAGGATTGGCAGTAGGAGGGATGAAAGAGCCATTATTTGTTATAGAGACAGATGTTGTAGAAAATGTTATTTATGCTGGCGAAGGCAAAACCCATAGTGGATTGTTTAGAAATGTACTATTTGTTTCTAATGAAGAAATACATTGGGTTCGAAAGGATTTAAAGCTTGAAAATGGTGATTTTATGGAGGTTAAAAGTCGTATTAGATATCGTCAAAAATTGGAAAAAGCAATATTGTATAAAGTTGAAAAAGGAATGTATGTTCAATTTAAAAATCCTCAGTCAGCTATTACTGAAGGGCAATTTGTTGCTTGGTATGTTAAAGATGAGTTGTTAGGCTCGGGCGTAATTTCCTAATCATTATTTTTTTTATTGAAGCTGGTCGAAACTATTAATA
>SDWL01000022.1 GCA_004195315.1 Lutibacter sp. | reverse complement strand
GTCTAATTAGTATTTATAGTTCTACAAAATTAGTTGGTTATTTTTTAGATTAACATTTACTTTTAAGTACTTTAGCGCCTGAAAAATTTATGATAGTTAATTATGTTAACATCCCATTTAGGTGAATTATTTGCTTTACTAACGGCTGTTTTTTGGACTGCTACAAGTTTATCTTTTCAGCAAGCAACCAGAAGAGCAGGATCATTGTCTGTTAATGTATTGCGCTTAATTATTGCTTTTTTTATTTACGGCTTTATTTCTTATTTTTCAAGAGGTATATTTCTACCTTTTGATGCTTCTGGTCATCAATGGATTTGGATGTCAATTTCTGGGTTAGTTGGTTTTGTTTTTGGGGATTATTTTCTTTTTAAATCGTACGAGTTAATTAGTGCAAGAATCTCTATGCTAATCATGTCGTTAAGCGCTCCAATAGCTGCTTTTATAGGGTGGTTTATATTAGGTGAAACTATGAACCTAATTTCAATATTAGCAATGTTTATTACCATTTTTGGTATTATGATGGTTATTACTGAAAAAAAGAAATTAGACGATTTAAAAGCAGGCATAAAAAGTAAAAAAATTCAATTTTCATTTTCTCCTAAAGGAATGTTATTTGCATTTTTCGGATCTGTTGGGCAAGCTTTAGGATTGGTTTTAAGTAAATATGGGATGAAAGATTATAACGTTTTTGGAGCAACTCAAATTAGAATAATTGCAGGTGCAATAGGATTTTTAATTTTAATTACAATGATTAAACGATGGCCTAAAGTTAAAGAAGCTGTAACAGATTCTATTTCTATGAAATTTATTTTAATTGGCTCTATATTTGGTCCTTTTTTAGGAGTTTATGCGTCTTTATTAGCCGTAAAATATACAACTGTTGGTATTGCCTCAACCATAATGGCTATCATTCCAGTTTTAATTATTCCCCCAGCAATCTTACTCTACAAGGAAAAAGTAACTGTAAAAGAAGTTGTTGGTGCTTTTATAGCACTTGGTGGAATTGTATTGTTTTTTATCTAGTTAACTATAATTTATTTACAATACCAATAAACCATTATCTCTCAAAACTTGAATTGGTTTTGAATACCAAAACAATTCAAAATCGTTAAAGTGGTTTTCAAAATCAGTTTTTAATTCTGAAAAAGTAAAAGAATTATTTTCTGTAATAGCTAATTTCTCTAAACTATTTAAAAGCCATTCCCCTTTTTCAACTTCTAAAGAAATTTCAAAATTTCCACTATTTTCATGAAAAATAAGTTGAAGCATTTTTTTGCTTTTACCTCTTTTAGATTTTGTAAACTCTAAAATTAAAGGTGTTCCACCTAACCAATATATTTTAGCAGAAGGTTTTGTGCTAAAATCCTCTTCTTCTTCAAAACAAGAAATTATAAAATCATTCTTAATTGTTGTCTTCGGTATCTTAAATTCAAACCACTCTTGCAATGGTAATTGAAAACCAATACCGTTCATAAAATTAAAAATAGATTTCTTTAATCCATAACTAAATTTATCGTGCTTAATTCCAGTTTTGTCTTTAAAATCAATATCATTATTAGCAAATGATATGTTTTTATATTGAGGAACAATTCCATATTCTGAAGGATTTAAGCTAATTGGACTATGTGTTGTAAGTGCAAATTGATGCCAAAACCCTGATTGAATACAACCTAATTCAAATAATTGACGAACCATTTCCAAACTATCTACTGTTTCTTGAACCGTTTGTGTAGGAAAACCATACATTAAATAGGCGTGAACCATCACACCAGCTTCTGTGAAATTGCTGGTAACTTTTGCAACTTGTTCAACAGTTACACCTTTTCTAATTAATGCTAATAATCTGTCTGAAGCAACTTCTAAACCACCTGAAACAGCAATACAACCTGATTTTTTTAATAAAAAGCAAAGGTCTTTTGTAAAGCTTTTTTCAAAACGAATATTCGTCCACCAAGTCACTGTTAATTTCCTTCTAATAATTTCAATTGCAACTTCTCTCATTAATGCAGGTGGTGCAGCTTCATCTACAAAATGAAAACCATTCTCACCAGTTTGAGAAATCATTTGCTCCATTCTATCCACTAATAATGTTGCTGCAATTGGCTCATAAATTTTGATATAATCTAGTGAAATATCACAAAAAGTACATTTCCCCCAGTAACAACCATGAGCCATAGTAAGTTTGTTCCATCTTCCATCACTCCATAAACTATGCATTGGATTTGCAATTTCTATTACCGAAATATACTTATCCAATAACAAATTTGAGTAATCTGGTGTGCCTAAATCTGCTTGATTGTAATCTTTTTTAGCAGAAGAATTATTATAAACTACGTTGTCATTTTCTTTAAAAAAAGTCCTTTTGAAGAGCTTGTAATCTGGGTTGTTAGTTGTTGAATTTAACACATTAGAAAGCAATAATTCAACGGGTAATTCTCCATCATCCAACGTAATATAGTCAAAGAAATCAAAAACACGGCAATCTGTTAGATTCCTTAATTCTGTATTTGGGAAACCACCGCCCATTGAAATTTTAATTTCAGGATGTGATTTTTTTACAAATTGAGCACAACGAAAAGCACTGTATAAATTTCCTGGAAATGGAACAGAGAAACAAATTAATTTGGGCTGAATTTCTTGTAATCTATCTTCTAATATTTTTAAAGTGATGGTATCTATATACGATGTGTCATTTTGCAAATTATCATACAATTCATCAAAACTATTAGCACTTTTACCTAAGCGTTCAGCATAACGGCTAAATCCAAAATTTTCATCTATACATTCTACTATAAAATCAGATAAATCTTCTAAAAATAACGTAGCCAAATGTTTTGCCTTATCCTGAATTCCCATAGAGCCAAAAGCCCAATCTAAATCTTCTAATTGTTCAAATCTAGAAGCCTTCGGAAGAAAATTATCAGAACATATTTGACGAGCAAATGTTTGATTTTTTCCTTGTAAAAAACATATTACAGCATCAATATTTTTTAAATATTCATCTTTTAACGAATAAATTCTTTGTGCATTATATGAACCTAATTTTTCATTTTCATAAGCAAGATTAAATACTTCTTGAAGTCTTTTTTTAGAAAAAAGTTCTAAAATTACTTCAATACCCAAATCTATTTGAAATGAAGTAATTTTTTTTGTGTTTAAAAAACTTTTTAAATATGCAGTCGCCGGATACGGTGTGTTTAATTGTGTAAATGGCGGCGTAATAAAAAGGATGTCTTCCACTATGGTAGTATTTTAGAGAAATTTAATACGCTCTTTCATCATTTCCTTCATGAAATTTAATAAACGCATCATTAACAACACGGTTACCTCCCGGAGTTGGATAATCACCTGTAAAATACCAATCACCCAAATGATCTGGACAAGCTTTGTGTAAATTCTCAACCGATTGATACACAATTTCAACTTCAGCATTAATATCCTCCGTTTTTAACATTTCAGCAATTTTATCTGAAATTTGAGCATCTGTAAAAGGTAAGTAAATAGCAGTCACTGCATTTTTAATTTCAGTATCTTCTAAATGCTTTTGATTTTTACAATTTGTATAAACTTCTTCAACTATGTGATCTTGATTGGTGTCTTTTAGTAATTCAAGTGCCGCTCGAAAAGCAATAAAATCTCCTAATTTAGCCATATCTATTCCATAACAGTCTGGATAACGAATTTGTGGAGCGGAAGATACCACAATAATTTTTTTAGGATTTAATCTGTCCAAAATTTTAATAATACTTTTCTTTAAAGTAGTTCCTCTAACAATACTGTCATCAATAATTACTAAATTATCTGTTGGTTTAACAATACCATAGGTTACATCATATAAATGCGCTACTAAATCGTCTCTACTGCTATCATCAGCAATAAATGTACGCAACTTAGCATCTTTAATTGCTAATTTCTCAATACGTGGTTTTTCCGATAAAATTTCTTTTATTTTTTCTACCGACAAACTTCGTTGACCTTTTAAAATAATTTCTGCTTTTTGTTGATTCAAAAAATCAACCGCTGCTTCACGCAATCCGTAAAAAGAAGTTTCTGCAGTATTCGGAATATATGAAAATACTGTATTTGTTATATTGCTGTTAATTTTTTCTAATATTTGAGGGAATACCAATCTCCCCAATTTTTTACGCTCTTTATAAATATCAGCATCACTCCCTCTTGAGAAATAAATACGTTCAAATGAACATGATTTTTGCGGTAACTGTTTTAATATTTTATCAGTAGAAATTTTTCCGTTACGTTTAATAATTAAGGCATGGCCTCTTTCAATTTCCTTTACATCATCAATAGCTACATTAAAAACCGTTTGAATAACTGGACGTTCAGATGCTACAACAACAATCTCATCATCCATATAATAATATGCAGGCCTAATACCTGCCGGATCACGAAGTACAAAAGCATCTCCATGCCCTAATAAACCTGCCATTGCATAACCACCATCCCAGTTTTTTGCTGATTTTTTAAGTATCTTTTTTATATCTATGCGTTCTTCAATTAATGGCGAAGCATCTTTTTTCCCAACGCCTTTTTCTTCTTTAATATTTTTGTATAATTCAGCGACTTCTTTATCAATAAAGTGCCCAATTTTTTCCATTACTGTAACAGTATCAGTCATTTCTTTTGGATGCTGCCCTAGCTCAACCAAATCGCTAAACATACGTTTTGAATTGGTCATGTTAAAATTTCCTGCAACCAATAAACTTTTATGCATCCAATTACTTTGACGCAAAAACGGATGTACACTTTCAATACTATTTTTTCCAAAAGTACCATAACGTACATGACCCAAAAATAAATTCCCTAAATATGGAGCATTGTTATTTTGCCATTCTACATCATCAATTTTATCTGGAAAAGTTTCATTTAATTCATTTAAACGCCCATTTATTTGCGCGAATATGTCCTGAATTGGTTGATTTTCATTTGAACGAACTCTACTTATATATCTTGTTCCAGGAGCTACATTAAATTTTATACTTGCCAAACCTGCACCATCCTGACCGCGATTGTGCTGTTTTTCCATTAACAAGTACATTTTATTTAAACCATAAAACGCAGTTCCATATTTGTCTTTATAATATTGTAACGGTTTTAATAATCTAACCATTGCAATTCCGCATTCGTGTTTAATAGAGTCGCTCATTTTTTAGTAGTATTAGTTGTAAATTTAAAAAAAAATTCCGCACAGTAGCGGAATTCATTTTAACTTAACTCAATATCAAATTGTGTTAATAGTTTAAATTGTAATAGTCGCTCTTGTATTTCATCTTGCGATAAATCCTCCATTCGTTCTGTTCCAAATTTTTCAACACAAAATGAAGCTAAGTTTGAACCTGATATAACAGCTCTTTTCATATTTTCAAATGAAATATCCCCAGATTTAGCAATATGACCAATAAACCCTCCAGCAAAAGTATCTCCTGCTCCTGTTGGGTCAAAAACATCTTCTAAGGGTAAAGCTGGTGCAAAAAACACATCACCATTATTAAATAATAAGGCGCCGTGTTCTCCTTTTTTTATTACCACAAATTTAGGTCCCATTTTATGAATTTTTTGAGCAGCTCTTACCAAAGAATATTCACCTGAAAGTTGGCGAGCTTCTTCGTCATTAATAGTTATTACATCAATTTTAGCAATTACTTCCATCAATTCTTCCAATGCATTATCCATCCAAAAATTCATCGTGTCTAATGCCACTAATCTTGGACGAACTGGTATTTGATTTATTACCGCCATTTGTACTGACGGATGTAAATTTCCTAACATTAAAAAATCAGTGTCAATAAATTCTTTAGGAACCACAGGGTTAAAATCTGCTAAAACATTTAAATCTGTAATTAAAGTGTCTCGCGTATTTAAATCGTTATGATATTTCCCTTTCCAAAAAAATGTTTTACCAGCTTCAATTATTTCAATACCATCTGTATTTATATCTTTCTCATTTAATTTTTCTAAATATTCTTTTGGGAAATCTCCTCCAACTACAGAAACAATTCCTGATTTTACACCAAATTGCGAAGCCGAAAGTGAAATATAAGTTGCTGCTCCTCCTAAAATTTTATCCGTTTGTCCAAACGGAGTTTCAATAGCATCAAAAGCAACCGTACCAACAATTAGTAATTTATTCATATTATTTTAATTTCTATACACATCTTAATACGCATTATTTGTGTTTATATTTTTTTTAAACCGAAGATGTGATTATTTTTGCAAAAATAAGTTTAAAAAATGACTATCAAAGAAATACAAGAAGAAATTATAGATGAATTTTCCATGTTTGAAGATTGGATGGAACGTTACGAATATATGATTGAACTTGGAAAAGCAATTCCTATTATTAATGAACAGTTTAAATTAGATGAAAATTTAATTGTTGGTTGCCAATCAAAAGTATGGTTACATACAGAAATAGAAGGCGATAAGCTTAAATTTACAGCAGATAGTGATGCTATTTTAACTAAAGGGATTGTTGCTATTTTATTACGTGTTTTTAACAACCAAAAACCCAAAGATATTTTAGACGCTGATCTTTACTTTATTGATGAAATTGGATTAAAAGAGCATTTATCTCCAACGCGTGCAAATGGTTTAGTTTCTATGATTAAACAAATTAAATTATACGCTTTAGTATTTCATTCTAAATTAAGTTAATTCATGTATATTTGCACTTATTTAGAATGAGTATAAACAAAGATTATTGTAATGAGTAGTGAACGCGTAGAAGAATTAGGTATTAAAATAGTTGAGGTTTTAAAATCTATTTACGATCCTGAAATTCCAGTAGACATATATGAATTAGGTTTAATATACGATGTTATGGTTAGTGAAAACAATGACGTTAAAATTTTAATGACCTTAACTTCACCAAATTGCCCAGTAGCTGAAACTTTACCTGTTGAGATTGAAGAAAAAGTAAAAACAATTGAAGAGGTGAAAAGTGCCGAAGTTGAAATTACTTTTGATCCAATGTGGACACAAGATATGATGAGCGATGAAGCTAAATTAGAACTTGGTTTTCTTTAAAAAAACTTCCTTAAATGTCTGATGAAATTGTAAATAGAGTTACAAACAGTCAATTAGAAACAATTGACCTTGAAGATTTTTATCCTCAAGGGGAAAGGACTATTATTGATATAAAAAAATGGTTATTTCAAGAGCTTATAATAAAAGAGTCTGAATTTCGTGGGCATTTAAAAAATCACGATTGGGAACAATATAGAAATCATTTTGTTGCACTTACTTGTTCTTGTGATGCAATCATTCCTTCTTGGGTTTTTATGTTAATTTCAACTTATTTATCTCCTTTAGCTAAAAAAATTGTGGTTGGCGATTTAATAGCTTTAGAAACTTCAATTTTTTACGAAATCATTGCCAATATAAATACCGATGAGTATATAAATAAACCAATTATTATAAAAGGTTGCGCAAATAAACCTATTCCAGAAAATGCTTACATTCAACTTGTTGATAAATTACAACCCATTGTAAAATCAATTATGTTTGGTGAAGCTTGCTCTACAGTTCCTCTTTTTAAAAGTGTCAAATAAATTTTGTACCTTTTTACTTAAAAAGTAAAATTCTATAAACTACTTTCTAAAATTTTAATTATTAAACTAAAAAATTATGAGAAAAGTAATTCTATTATTTGTATTTGTGCTGCTTAGTACACTTACTTTTTCACAAGAAAAAGAAGAAGGTCCGAAAATCGGGTGGACTAAAACAGGAAATATTTCATTTTTATTCAATCAATCTGCTTTTTCTGATTGGGTTGCTGGAGGTGAAAATAACATTGCTGGAAATTTAGGAATCAATTACGATTTTAATTATATAAAAGATAACATAACATGGGATAACAAAATTTTAGCTTCTTATGGATTAACAAAAAGTAAGAACAGTGAATTTGAAAAGAAAACCGATGATCGTTTTGAATTTAATTCTTTGGTTGGTAAAAAAGCAAAAGGGTTTTGGTATTACTCAGCGTTTTTAAATTTTAAAACACAATTAACAAAAGGGTATGTTTACGGAAAAGATGTAAATGGAAAAGAAATTAGAACAGAAATTACCAACTTGTTTTCTCCTGCAAACGTGTCATTTGGGCCTGGTATGCTTTGGAAAAAAAGTGACAATATAAAATTTAATTTTGCGCCTGCAACAGCTAAATTGGTGATAGTTGATAAAGATTTTACTTTGCCAAACGATGCTTATTTTGGTGTTGAAGAAGGAAAAAGTACTCGTTTTGAGTTAGGGTTTTATGCTTCAGGTTATGCAAAATATGATATAATGGAAAATGTTTCTATGGAAAACATTATAACGTTCTATTCAAATTATTTAGAAGACCCTCAAAATATTGATATAGATTACACTATGAATATTGTAATGAAAGTAAACAAATATTTATCTGCAAATTTCACTTTCCAAACTGTATATGATGATAATGCTTTTGAAGGATTTCAAGTTAGAGAGGTATTTGGAGTTGGTATTAATTATGGTTTTTAATTCTTGATGAAATGAATTTTCTAAATAAATAATAAAAAAGGCTGTTCATTATGGCGTAGAATTCCACTCCGCCTGCTCATCTTTAGTTAAGAATGTCCAAGCCACAATTCGTGTTACTTTATTACCTTGGTGCATTGGTATCGTTTTTATATCGGTTGCACCAAGTTTTTTTAAAGACGAGTACATACTTTCTGCGTTTTCCTTTTTAGAAACCAATGAACTGTACCAGAAACAGTTGGTTTTAAACATTGAACTTTCATATAAATACGTATGAATAAACGCTTTTTCTCCTCCTTTATACCATAATTCTTGTTGTTTTCCACTAAAATTTCTAGTTTGAACATCATCTCTATTACCTAAACCTTCAAGTTTTCTTGCATTGGCTTGCATTGCTTCTTCTTGAGATCTATAAAATGGAGGATTACACATTGAAGCCGAAAATTTATCAGTTTCACTTAAAATACCTTTAAATATTTGAGTGGAATCTGTTTGCTGCTTTAATTGAATAAATTCAGAGAGATTATTCTTTTTTAAAATAATTTGTGCGCGATCTAATGATTTTTTATCAATATCAGTTCCTACAAATTGCCAGTTATATTCAGCATTTCCTAATAAAGGATAAATACAATTTGCTCCAATACCAATATCTAAAACTTTTACATTTTCATTAATTCCTGAAGCATTTAACAAATCAGCTAAATAATGTATATAATCTACACGTCCAGGAATTGGTGGACATAAATTATCATCTGGAAAATCCCAAAATATCAAATTATAATATTTGAATAATAAGGCAGTATTTATAGCTTTTACACCTTTTGGATCAGCAAAATTAATGGTTTCAGTACCGTAGTTGTTTACAAAAACAAATTCCTTTAATGCCGGGTATATTTCAATCAATTCTGAAAAATGATACCCGTTCTTATGCTTGTTATTTGGATGAAGTTGTTGACTATTGTTATTTTTAGTTCCCATAAATTATATAATTCCCCAAAAGTACTACATTTTATGTTTTAACATAATTTTATATTTACAAAATGAATGAACGTTCACTTTGTGAATATTATTTTTTATATTTGCAAAATAAATAACAGGTTAATTTATAATTGAGATATGGCAATTAGGCAAAAATGTGACAAAAAACGTATTGATTTATTAAAAGCAACGCTTCATTTAGTTAACAACAACGGCTTTCATGATGCTCCCATGTCTAAAATGGCTAAAATAGCTGAAGTATCTCCTGCCACTATATATATCTATTTTGAAAACAAACAAGATTTAATAAATCAACTGTATTTAGAAATGAAAACTTTATTTAGTTCTTTTGCTTTTAAAAACTATCATGAAGAACAATGTGTTAAAGAAAGTTTTAGACAGATTTGGTTTAACATTGCAAATTTCAAATTAAATCAGGTTGAAGAGTCTAATTTCTTATCCCAATGTGACAATACACCAATGATTGATGAAGAAATTAAACGTGAGGGTTTAAAACATTTACAGCCATTACTAAATTTATGGGAAAGAGGAAAACAAGAAGGCGTTATTAAACAGATTTCCCCTTATCTTTTATATGCATTTACCATCTATCCTTTAGCATTTTTAACTAACAAGCAATTTAAAAATAGCTGCGAATTAAATCAAGAAAAAATAGATGATGCTTTTAACGTTGCTTGGGACAGTATAAAAGTTTAAGCTATGAAAAAAACAGCAATAATTTTAGGAGCAACAGGATTAACGGGATCAATTTTATTAGAAAAATTAATAAAAGATGAAAGATATGAAGCTATTAAGCTGTTTTCACGTAGAAAAATTGAAGGATTGCCTTTGAAAGTGAGGCAGCATATTGGTGATTTATTTGAATTACAGCAATTTAAAAATGATTTCACGGCAGATGAAGTGTTTTGTTGTATAGGTACTACAGCTAAAAAAACGCCCAATAAAGAAACATATAAACGTATTGATTTTGGAATTCCTGTAGCGGTAGCAAAGCTTTCAAAAGAAAATAAAATTAATACATTTTTAGTAGTTTCGGCAATGGGTGCAAATGCAAAAAGTATCGTTTTTTATAATAAAACAAAAGGTGAAATGGAACGTGATGTTTTGAGACAAAACATTGTGAACACTTACATTTTACAACCTTTGATAATTGGAGGAAAAAGAAAAGAAACCAGAATTGGAGAAAAAATAGGATTAACTCTTTTCAAATTATTTGAACCTTTATTTGTTGGAAAACTAAAGAAATACAAAATAATTGAGGCTGAAACAATTGCTCAAGCAATGGTGAATTTAGCTAATTCGAACCTTTCAAAAGAAAAAATTATTATATCAGATCAAATAAAAGAAATTTCAATAAAATATTAACTAGAAAATTAAATTAAGATAAAAAATATGGAATTATTAGACAAATTAAAATGGAGATACGCTGCAAAAGCGATGAACGGAGAAAAAGTATCTGAAGAAAAAATTGCTAACATTATTGAAGCTGCAAGGTTAGCTCCTACATCAAGTGGTTTACAACCTTTTGAAATTATTGTAGTGAAAAATCAGGCGATTAAAGAAGTTATTAGACCTGTGGCTTGGAATCAATCTATGATTACTGACTGTTCTCATTTATTAGTTTTTGCCGCTTGGGATACTTATACAGAAGAAAGAATAAACAAAGTGTTTGACTTAACTAATGAGGTTCGGGGATTTAAAAACGAAGGTTGGGAAAATTACCGTCAAATGTTATTAAGATCTTACCCACAAAAAGATGCTGAAGAAAACTTTAACCACGCTGTAAAACAAGCCTATATTGCTTTTAGTGCTGCTATTATTGCTGCTGCTTACGAAGGAGTGGATACAACTCCTATTGAAGGATTTGATCCTGCTGCTGTTGATAAAATTTTAAGTTTAACAGAAAAAGGATTGAGAAGTTGTGTACTACTTCCTATTGGTTATAGAGATTCTGATGCTGACTGGTTGGTAAACTTGGAGAAAGTTAGAAAAAGCACAGAAGATTTAGTAACAGTTGTTGAATAAAAATAAAATATCATGAATAATTTCGATTTACAAAATCCAACAAAAATACTTTTCGGTAAAAATCAAATAGCGAATCTATCAAAAGAAATTCCAGAAAACGCTAAAATTCTAATGCTTTACGGAGGAGGAAGTATTAAAAAAAATGGAGTTTACGTACAAGTTATAGAAGCGCTTACAAATTTTGATGTTATTGAATTTGGAGGAATCCCTGCAAACCCAGAATATGCAGTTTTAATGGATGCTTTACAAGTTATTAAAGATGAAAATATTACTTATTTATTAGCCGTTGGTGGTGGTTCTGTAATTGACGGAACCAAATTTTTATCAGCTGCAGCTTTATATGAAGGTAAAGAACCTTGGGATATTTTGGTTAAAAACATTCGTACTTTAAAAGGAATGCCTTTTGGAACTGTTTTAACTTTGCCTGCAACAGGTTCAGAAATGAATTCTGGTGCAGTAATTACCAAAGCTGAAACAAAAGAAAAATTTGCAATGGGAGGTTCTGGTTTATTTCCACAATTCTCAATTTTAGATCCAGAAGTAATAAAATCAATACCGAAACGTCAAATTGCTAATGGATTGGCAGATGCTTTTACCCATGTTTTAGAGCAATATATGACCTACTCGGTTGATGCTAAATTACAAGATCGATTTGCTGAAAGTATTTTACAAACTATACTTGAAGTTGCCCCAACTATTTTAAAAGATCCATCAGATTATAAAGCTGCTTCCAATTTTATGTGGAGTTGTACCATGGCTTTAAACGGATTAATTCAAAAAGGAGTTCCTTCAGATTGGGCAATACATATGATAGGTCATGAGTTAACAGCTTTATTTGGTATTGATCACGCATGCACATTGGCAATTATTACTGAAAGTCATTATACATACAACTTAGAAAGTAAAAAAGAAAAACTAGCACAATATGCTGAACGTGTTTGGAATGTTACTGAAGGAACAATTGAAGAAAAAGCACTAGCTGGAATTAAAAAAACAACTGAATTTTTTCAATCTTTAGGTATTAAAACAACATTATCTGAATATACTGATGATTACAAAGGTACAGCTCAAATTATTTCAAAACGATTTACAGATCGTGGTTGGAAAGGATTAGGTGAGTATGGTAAAGTAACACCAAGCGATGTTGAAAAAATTGTTGAAATGAGTTATTAAAAAAAACTTCATTTCCTTTTCAGCTTTAGGAAATGATAATAGTTAGTTTTTAGATAATTCTATCGTAGTTAAATAGTTGAAAGTTATATTTGTTAGACATTTAATTTATAAAACATCATTATGGTTCTAGATATATAATGATGTTTTTATTTGTTCTTAACAAATCACAAAAAAATAAAAGAGTTCATGTATCTTAGCTAAAAATCAACACTAAAATGTCTCTACTGCTTTTATATGCTTCACTTTCCATCTTTTTTTCATTTTTGTGCTCAATACTCGAAGCTGTATTGTTAAGTGTTACTCCAACGTTTATTTCTATTAAAAAACAAGAAGGGAAAAAGTTTGCTAAAACACTCGAAAATTTCAAAAAAGATGTTGACAAACCTTTAATAGCCATTTTAACCATCAATACAGTTGCACATACAGTTGGTGCAATTATGGTAGGAGTTCAAGCAGAAACATTAGATTTTAAAGTTAATATACTTGGAATAAATATAGTTGGTATTGTATCAGCAATAATGACCATTTTAATTTTAGTAGTTTCAGAAATAATACCAAAAACAATTGGAGCTACTTATTGGCAACCACTTGCTAATATTACTTCAAAGGCGTTAGTTTTATTAATTTTTCCGTTAAAATGGACTGGGGTTTTATGGCTCTTACAATTAACCACAAAATTAATTAGCGGGAAAGCAATTCACGGTTCTGTTTTAAGTAGAGAAGACTTTCATACAATGACCAATATTGCACAAGAAGAAGGTGTTTTTGAAGCAAATGAAAGTGCTATTATCAAAAATTTATTAACCTTTAATGAGGTTTTAGCAAAAGATGTTATGACCCCACGAACTGTTATGATTACTTCTTCTGAAAATAAAACAATTCAATCTTTTTTTGAATTAAATCCTAAGCTAAGATTTTCAAGAATACCCATTTTTAAAAATAATTCTGATAATATTACAGGTTATATTTTAAAAGATGAAGTTATGGAAGAAATTATAAATGGCAATGGGACTAATACTTTAGCCAGTATTAAAACTGTCTCTTATACACATCT
>SDWL01000294.1 GCA_004195315.1 Lutibacter sp. | reverse complement strand
AGATGTGTATAAGAGACAGGTGTAAATTAGTATAGTTATCCTTTAAACCGCTCCCAACGAATTAGCATATATTTATCACCAAGTTCGGTAACTATAACTCCTGCTCCTATTAAGTTTTTATTATCTGAAAAGTATTTTGATAATTCATTAGCATTTAAAATTTTATAAGTAGAATGGTATTCAAAACTATAAGGACGCTTCACATTGTATTTTTTCACCCAATTAATAATACTTACATGTGAAATACCTAATATACGCTCTATTTCTCTATAACTTAATCCTTCTAAATATAATTGTAAAGCCTTATTTACATAATAAGAATCTATTTCTTTACCTAGTTTATTGACAGTAAAATAATAACTGCATTTTTTACATTTATAGCGTTGTCTATCTTTAATAATACCACTCTTAACATATTCACTTGAATTACAATTTGGGCAAAATTCAATTATCATATATACTTATTTTGCATAAATATATCTAATTAGCAGATTATATCAAAATAAAATTAACTATTCTTCTGATTTTTTTATAAAATCTCTTAATAAACATTGCTTATTTAGTAGTTTTACTTATTAAATTTTAAATATTTAATAAATTTGCAGCTTTATTGTTTTTACAAAATAAATATCAAGTCATTATTTGTTTAATGAAGAGCTTTCTTCTTCTGTCAATACTCTTGAATGAATTATAAAACGAACTCCTAGTGGTATTTCAAGTGAAAAACTTGAACCTCTACCTTCAGTTATGTCAACCGTTAAATGGGTGTGTTTCCAATATTCAAATTGATCTTGATTCATATAGTAATTTACACCTTCTAGTTGACCAAGTAAAATATCACTTTCATCTAAATACATGTCACCTTCTTCAAAAACCATTGGCGCAGAACCATCACAACAACCTCCACTTTGATGAAATATCAATTTCCCATGTTTTGCTTTCAATTGATTTAAAATTTTAATCGCTTTTTCTGTTATTGCTACTCTTTCGTGTTTCATGTTACTATTATTTTAATCGTAAATATTAAAAAAATGGCTGACCAAATAATTAGCCAACCATTAAATCTATTTAAAAGCAATTTCTAAAAGAAGCCTAATTTATTTTTGTCGTAAGAAATCAACATATTTTTAGTTTGACGATAATGGTTCATCATCATTAAATGATTTTCACGACCAAATCCAGATTTTTTATAACCTCCAAATGGTGCATGAGCAGGATATGCATGGTAACAATTTACCCAAACTCTACCTGCTTTAATTGCTCTTGGTATTTGATACAATTGATGTGCATCTCTTGTCCAAACTCCAGCGCCCAAACCATAAAGTGTATCATTCGCAATTTCTATTGCTTCTGCTTCATCTTTAAATTTAGTAACAGCTACAACTGGCCCAAAAATTTCTTCTTGAAAAACACGCATTTTATTGTGTCCTTCTAAAATAGTAGGCTGTATATAATAACCATTTGCAAATTCACCTTCTAATTTACAAGCCTTTCCTCCAACCAATACTTTCGCTCCTTCATCTTTACCAATTTTTATATAGGATAGAATTTTTTCATATTGATCATTTGATGCCTGAGCACCCATCATACAATTAGCATCATATGGATTAGTTTGATTGATAGCTTTTGTTCTAGCCACTACCTTTTCCATAAATTTATCGTAAATATCTTCTTGCACTAAAATTCTTGAAGGGCATGTACAAACTTCACCTTGATTGAATGCAAATAATACTGCACCTTCAATTGCTTTATCTAAAAAAGCATCATCCTCATCCATAACACTATTAAAGAAAATATTAGGAGATTTCCCTCCTAATTCCATAGTTACAGGATTTAAATTTTTTGAAGCATATTGCATAATCAATTGTCCGGTAGTTGTTTCTCCTGTAAACGCAACTTTATTAACTCCAGAATGAGAAGCCAAAGGTTTTCCAGCTTCTGGACCAAAACCATGTATAATATTAACAACTCCTGGAGGAAAAACAGCTGCTATTTTCTCCATTAATAAAGTTGCTGTTGATGGTGTTTGTTCTGCCGGCTTTAAAATAACACAATTCCCAGCAGCAAGTGCAGGGGGCATTTTCCATGACAACATTAGCAACGGGAAATTCCATGGAATAATTTGTGCAACTACCCCCAAAGGTTCTTTAATATTCATTGATAATGTATTTGCGTCTAATTCTGTAGCTGAACCTTCTTCTGCCCTTATTACTGCAGCAAAATAACGCCAATGATCAATAGATAATGGTATATCTGCATTTAAAGTTTCCCTAATGGCTTTCCCATTATCACAGGTTTCTACCAAAGCAAATTCTTCTAAATTAGCTTCAATAATATCTGCTACTTTATTTAAAAGAGATGCTCTATGAGCAGCTGAAGTATTACCCCAAGCATCTTTAGCAGCATTTGCAGCTTCTACTGCATTATCTACATCTTCTTTTTGTGAACGAGCATACTTTGCAATTAATGAATTGTCTACAGGTGATCTATTTTCAAAATATTCACCTCCTACTGGATCTACAAATTTACCGTTTATAAAATTCCCGTACTTTTCTTTAAATGTTGGTTTTGAATAACTCATATTTTATTTTTTTATTAAAGATAATAATTTATTTTAATTATCGAAAATATATGAATGTCTTAAAAATCAATCAATAATATTACGATTCTTTCAAAAACCAGATTCAATCCTTTTATCTGAACACAATATTTACACTTGAATGTAACTATACATATTAAACTGAAAGAAAAAATAATGTATTTTCGTATCCTCTTAAATTATAGCTCTTATGAATATATCTTTAATTTTAGAAACTATACTTTCAAACTGGGAAATAATAGTATTATTTTTTTTAATTGCTATTCTTTATTCTTCTGTAGGTTTTGGTGGTGGCTCAAGTTATTTAGCAGTACTTGCGTTAACTTCATTAACTTTTATTCATATTAGAGCAATTGCACTATTGTGTAACATTGTTGTAGTTTCAGGGGGAACATTC
>SDWL01000293.1 GCA_004195315.1 Lutibacter sp. | reverse complement strand
AGATGTGTATAAGAGACAGGTTATTGTATTTTATTTTTCCTTTTTGTCTAATTTGTTAATAGTGTCATACATAATTGGCGAGGCAATAAATAGTGATGAATAAGTACCAACTATAACACCTACAATTAATGCAAACATAAATCCTTTAATAGAATCTCCACCAAATATGAAGATAGAAGATAATACCACTAAAGTAGTTAATGATGTATTAACTGTTCTTCCTAATGTACTACTTAATGCTTTATCAACAACATTAGAAAACTTCCAAGTGGTATGAATTCCTGTGAATTCACGAATTCTATCAAAAATTACCACAGTATCATTTAATGAGTAACCAACAACTGTAAGTATAGCAGCAATAAATGATTGTCCAATTTCCATATCAAATGGCAATACATTATGGAATATTGAGAAAATAGCTAGTACTATTAAAACATCATGGAATACGGCTGCTACAGCACCTAAACTGTATTGCCATTTTCTAAATCTAAATAAAATGTATAAGAATACGACTAATAGTGAGCCAATAATTGCCCAACCTGCCGCAGTTTTAATATCATCGGCAATGGTTGGTTCAACTTTAATAGAACTCATTATACCTACTTTTTCAGTACCTTCATAACCAGGTTTAAATTTTTCTAAAGTTATTCCTTCAGGTAAATATTGATTTAAACCTTTGAATAGTAATCCTTGAACTTCATCGTCTATATGACTTCCTTCTTCATCAATTCTATATTTTGTTGTTATTTTTAATTGACTTACTTCACCATAAGTTTTTACTTCTGGAGCACTTCCAAATACGTCTTTTAATGTAGTTGCAACATCTGAAGCATTGGTAGGTTTATCAAATTTCACAACATAAGATCTACCTCCAATAAAATCTACTCCATAATTTAAGCCGTTTGTAAACAAAGAGCTTAATCCAATTAGTATAAATATACTAGAAATTATATATGCTATTTTACGCTTTTTCAAGAAATGGAATCCATCATTTTTAAACCAGTTTTTAGTAATTTTTGTGTTGAAAGTAAAAGATTTTCCTTTTGCAGCATACCAATCAATTAATAAACGAGTAATAAAAATTGCTGTAAATAAAGATGTTACAATACCAACCATTAATGTATAAGCAAATCCTTTAACTGGCCCAGTACCAAAAATATATAAAATAACACCAGTTAACATAGTTGTTATGTTGGCATCAATAATAGCAGATAAAGCTCCTTTAAAACTAAATCCGTGACTAATAGATGCTTTTAATCCTTTGCCTTTATTTAATTCTTCTTTTACTCTTTCAAAAATAATTACATTGGCATCAACCGACATACCTATTGTTAAAATAATACCTGCAATACCTGGTAATGTTAGTACTGCACCAAAAGCAGTTAATATTCCAAAAATAAATAAAATGTTTACTGCTAATGCAATATCAGCAAAAGCACCTGCTTTTCCATAATATAAAATCATCCAAATTAATACAAATAATAGTGCTAATGCAAATGAGTTCATACTACTGTCAATTGCTTTTTGACCTAATGATGGACCAACAACTTCAGATTGAATAATATGTGCTGCAGCTGGTAATTTACCTGCTTTTAATACGTTTGCAATATCCTGTGCTTCTTCAACAGTCATGCTTCCACCAGAGATAGAAGTTCTACCTGTTGTAATTGCGGTATTAACAGAAGGAGCAGTGTAAACATAATCATCTAATACAACAGCCACAAATTTACCTATATTTTCAGTAGTCATTTTTCCCCATTGTCTAGAACCTACAGCATTCATAGTCATACTAACTTCAGGTTTTCCTGTTTGTCCGTATTCTTGACTTGCATCATCAATTACATCTCCTTCTATTGGAGCAATATCTTCACGATTAGATTTTATACCGTATAAATATATTAAGTCAATGTTTTCACCTGTAGCAGTTACTGTTGAAGTAAAAGGTTTTGCATCCCACAAAAATTTAGCATATTTCATATCGTTAGATAATACAGCTCTAACATCTTTTCTTGCTAAATATGAATTTACAGTAGCAGTATCAGCTACTTTAGCTGTTCCAATAACTGAAGAAACTTGATTTTCAGATTGAGGCACGCTTGGTGTGAATACAGAAAATAAATTATTAACTTTTTGAGTAGCAATAGAATCAGACACATCACCTAATAAGTCTGCTAACTCATCTTTTACAATAGTAGTATCTACTTTAGTTTCAGTTTTTAAGAAATTTTCAATTACAGAATTTGCAGCAAAAAAGAAATTTGCAGTTTCTTGGTTTGAATAAACTTCCCAAAATTGTAATTCAGCAGTACTTTGTAAAAGTTTTTTAACACGATCAATATCTTTTGCCCCAGGTAGTTCTATTAAAATACGACCTGAATTTCCGATACGTTGAATGTTTGGTTGTGTAACCCCAAACTTATCAATACGACTTCTCAATACTTCAAAAGCTGTACTTATTGATCCAGATATTTCAGCTTCAATAATTGGTTCAACTTCTTTATCCGTAAGTTTAAAGTTAATTTTTTCACGCAGTGATTTGTTTCCAAATATACTTGGGTCACTTAATTTAACTGTTCCAGCACTTGCTTTTTCAAATTCATCAAAAAACAGGGATAAATATGTTTCATCACTACTTTTTTGGGCTTCAGACGCCTTAGCTAAGGCTTCATTAAATATTGGATTTTTAGATTCGTTAGATAAACCAATTAAAATATCTTTTACAGAAACTTGTAAAATAGCATTAATACCCCCTTTAAGGTCTAATCCTAAGTTTAATTCTTTATCTCTAATATCGCTGTAGCTGAATTTTGCAAAACCTAAGTCTATAACAGGTTTGTTAGCAACTGAGTCTAAATAAACTCTTTCTAATTTTGCCATTTCTTTACCGTCATCAGATCTAGATTCAGCATATTGTTTTGCGTTAGCTTCAACGCCATTAGTAAACCAAGTGAAAGATAATTGATATATACCTGTCTCTTATACACATCT
>SDWL01000292.1 GCA_004195315.1 Lutibacter sp. | reverse complement strand
AATTTACGGCCCACTGTTATCACTAGAATAAAAAAAAGTTACCAAATAACAACCTACAGGTACCGCGCCGCCTGAAATATTCCCTTATGTCAGGTTACTTGATGCAAACCTGCCCGGAAAAAAATGCATATTACCGGTGGCAGTAACAAAAAAGTTACCAAAACATTTACATAAGTTTATTGTTAAACAACCTTATAAAAATTACACTGCCCAAAACCAAGCTGTTTGGCGTTATGTAATGCGTATTAATACTGATTATTTAAGCAATGTTGTGCATCAGTCATACATTGAAGGACTAGAAAAAACAGGAATTTCTGTTGATGAAATTCCCAAAATGGAAGGAATGAATCGTATTTTAAAAGACATTGGTTGGGCAGCTGTTTCGGTTGATGGATTTATTCCTCCTAATGCTTTTATGGAATTTCAAGCGTATAATGTGTTAGTAATTGCTTCAGATATTAGAACATTAGAGCATATTGAATATACACCTGCTCCCGATATTATTCACGAAGCTGCTGGTCACGCACCCCTAATTGCTAATCCTGAATATGCAGAATATTTAAGAAGATTTGGTGAAATAGGTTGTAAAGCAATTTCTTCAGCAAAAGATTTTGAAATGTACGAAGCAATTCGGTTACTTTCTATTTTAAAGGAAGATCCTAATTCAAATGTTGATGCTGTAACTAAAGCTCAAAAAAGTGTTGAAGAGTTACAAAATAATATGGGAGAACTTTCTGAAATGGCTCAAATTAGAAATTTGCATTGGTGGACTGTTGAATATGGTTTAATTGGAACTTTAGAGAATCCCAAAATATATGGAGCAGGATTGCTTTCTTCTATTGGTGAGAGTAAATTATGTTTAACTGATAAAGTTAAAAAAGTACCATATACTATTGAAACTGCAAGTCAAAATTTTGATATTACGAAGCCTCAACCTCAATTATTTGTTACGCGTGATTTCGCACATTTAAGTTTTGTGTTGGAAGAATTTGCTAATAAAATGTCTTTGAGAAAAGGAGGGTTAAAAGGTGTTCAAAAGTTAATTAAATCTAACAATCTAGGAACTATAGAGTTAAGTACGGGAATTCAAATTTCAGGAGTTTTTATGAATGTAATAAATGATAAAAATGGTAAATCCATTTATATTCAAACTACAGGCCCAACTGCTTTGGCAAGTAGAGATAAAGAATTAATTGGACATGGAGTTGAATATCATTCTGAAGGATTTGGTAGTCCGATTGGTAAATTGAAAGGAATTAATTTAGCTATTGAAGATATGTTTCCAAAAGATTTGGAAGTTTATGGAATATATGAGGGTAAAAAAATAACCTTGCTTTTTGAAGGGAATATTAAGGTTGAAGGTGAAGTAATTACTGGGAAAAGAGATTTACAAGGCAAGATTCTTTTAATTTCATTTAAAAACTGCACTGTGACACAAAATGAAAATATATTATTTCAACCAGAATGGGGAATTTACGATATGGCAGTTGGAAAAGAAATTGTTTCGGCTTATGCAGGGCCAGCTTCATTGTATTCTTTTAAAAATATTGGAAAACTGTCTAAAGAAAAAACACAAAAAATTGAATATTCACCTCAAGAATTAAAGTTGCATAAACTGTATAAAAAAGTAGCCAAAATAAGAAAAGATGAAACCTTGGATCTTGAAAAATTAACTTTAATATTTATAAGTCTTAAAGAGAATTATCCATCAGATTGGTTATTACCACTAGAAATATATGAGTTGATTTATAAATCAAATTCAAAATTAGAATCGAATTTTAAAGCATATCTATCTGAAATTAAAAAGATTAAAAAGTATGAACAGCTTATAAAAAATGGTATGAAGTTAATCACAAAAAAACATTGAGTAATTTCTATTACTTTTAATTGTTAATATTTATTCTATATTTGCGCAAAAATAAAAATTTAAAGAAATGAGTTTTTTTGGTTTATTTGGAGGTGGTATAAGTGGAGCTACAATTGAAGAATATTTAAAGGAAGGAGCAATTGTGATTGATGTTAGAACCGTTGGGGAATTTAACGAAGGTCATGTGAAAGGCTCTAAAAATATTGTTTTAAATTCTATTCCAGCAAAAGTTGGAGAAGTTAAAAAGTTAAATAAAAAAGTAATAGCAGTTTGTAGAAGTGGAGCTAGAAGTGGCCAGGCAACATCTTTTTTAAAGCAACAAGGAATTGATATTATAAACGGAGGTCCCTGGCAGAATGTTGCTAAATTTGTAAAATAAAAACATACTTATATATTAAAAAAAGAGAGGCTAAAGCTTCTCTTTTTTTGTTAGAAATTAATATTATAATTTATTTTTAAATCTTTAATTTTTTGACTTAAGGCTATTAAAAACTGCTGATGTTGCTCTGAATTTGAATTGAAAGGTTTGTGAGCCAATCCTCTTTGAATAGTTTCAACTTCTTTTTGAAGAGTTATCGTTTTTTTATCAATCCAAACTTGCTGAAATTGTTTCCATATATAATTAATGGCAGTTTCGTTAGGGTGAATCATATCGCTATTATAAAAACGATACTCACGTAAATCGTCTAACATAATTTCATAGGAAGGAAAGTAAAAGTGTTTCTTTCGCATATCAATTACTTGATGAATTGCTGAAATTAAATGTGCTTTACTTTGTGAATTTTCAATAAAACCATCTTTTAAATGCCTTACAGGACTTACGGTAAAAATGATATTTATTGTTGGGTTCACACCTTTAATAAGTGTACACATATTTTCTAATGAAGCCGTAATTTTATCAACAGAAAGTAGCTCTTTTAAAAACTTTTTTTGTGGAATTTTATGGCAATTTCCAACAAAACAATCAGTTTCAATAAAGCGATACACCCAAGAAGTCCCCAACGTAATTATAATATGTGATGCTTCTTTTAGTAGTTTATTTGTAGAATTAATTTCTCGGTTTAAATTTTGAAGTAATTCGTTTTTATCACCAGAACTTAAATCTGAATGTGCATCAAAACAATGCCAACGTTCATTTAACCTGTCTCTTATACACATCT
>SDWL01000291.1 GCA_004195315.1 Lutibacter sp. | reverse complement strand
AGATGTGTATAAGAGACAGCTGTTAACATGTAATTTTTTATAAATATTCTTAGTATGAAATCGAACGGTATCTATAGTTATAAATAGTTTATCAGCAATATTTTTTGATGCAAGTCCATCTGAAAGGGCTTGTAAAACTTCTATTTCGCGAGTGGTTAATTCTTCAAACCCATTTTGTTTAGTCCTTTTTTGTGGATTAAAAAAGTGAATCACTTTTTTAGCCACTACAGGTGAAATTGGCGCACCTTCTTCTAAAATTTGAAGTAAGCCATCTTTAATTTCTTTTAAAGGTGTGTGCTTTAATAAATAGCCATCAGCTCCTGCTTTTAATGAGTCAAACACATGTTTTTCATCTTTATAAATAGTAAGCATTATTATTGAAATATTTGGGTAAAGATGTTTAATGTGATGAATACCTTCAATGCCACTCATGCCAGGTAAATTTATGTCTAGCAAAACCACATCTAAATCGAGGTTTCTCCCTATGGATTTTAGAAATCCTTCAACTGAATTGGTTACACTAACACAAGAAAATTCGGAGCAGTTTTTAAAATATAATTCTAATCCTTCTCTAATAACTTTATGGTCTTCAACAATAGCAATTCTCATAACTAAATTTTTTAATAAAATTATACATAATAACTCTATGAAAAACTACCCATTCATGTAGTTTTATTGTTTTAAATATCTGAATAGTAATTCTATAACAAACCCATTATCATTATAAAATTGTATGTTTCCTTTAATTTTTTTAGTGCGTAGTTTCATGTTTATAATTCCATTCCCATCAAGGCTTCTTTCATTTTTAGTAAACACAGTTCCATTATCTTTAATAGTTAGTATAATGTTGTTTTTATCTTTTGTTAGTGAAACAAATACTTGGGTAGCATTAGAATGCTTCATAATGTTAGTAATAGCTTCTTTAAAAATTAAAAAAACATGTTGTCTATAATCTTGATTTAATTGTATTGGTTTAATTGTTATTAGTGGTTTAAAAGTGATTTTAATATTTTCGGATGAAAGAAATTGAAACAAGAAACTTTCCATCCTATCTGATAGATTTTGGAGACTGTTATTTTTTGAGTCAATAGCCCAAACTATATCGCTTAACGTGTCTACTGACTTTCTACAATTTGTAGATATCTCCTTAAAAATTTCTTTTTTAGATTTTAAATCTACTTTTTCAAGTAAAAGATCAGATTTCATAGCAATTCCAGTAAGTAAGCTCCCTAATTCATCATGAAGGTCTCTAGAAATTCTCAACCGTAACTGTTCCATTTTATTTATATGATCTAATTCATATTTTCTAATAAAAAATAAAATCAATCCTAGTAAAGTTGCTAAAGTTGTCAAAAACCACCACTTCTTATAATAGACTTGGAGAACAGTAATTGATTGTGTTAAAGTTTTTTTATTACTTTTACCACTAGGTGTTGTGGCCATTACTTCTAAAATATAATTACCTGGAGGAATATACGTAAATGAAAGTTCGTTGGTTTCTTTTAATACTCTCCAATCGCTGTGTAAACCATTTAGTCTGTATTTAAAGTTATTATTTTGGGGCATAAAATAATTGGTAAGCGCAAATTGAAACTTTACAAAAGCGTTATTATAAGGAATAGTAATTTTGGGAAGCTTATAATTATTTATTTTATTGTTATTAAAAGTGGTATTTTTAAGATGATTATACCAGCTAACGTTGATAAGGTTTAGATTGAAATTTGTTGTGTCTATTTCAATTTCAGAAGGTGAAAATGAAGTAATTCCACTTTGTCCACCAAACAATAACTCACCTTTTCTAGTTTTTAACTGAGAAGATGATCTAAAATCATTTCCAGAGATTCCATCATAATCATAGAAATTTAAAAATTGCTCGCTTATTGTATCAAAACGTGATAATCCATTTAAAGTGCTAATCCATAGTTCATTTTTTATTCCGGGTAATAAGGAAAATGTGGTATTACTGCTTAAGCCTAAGCTTTCATTAAAATCTGTAATTTTTTGATTGTTGATATTATATTTTACCAATCCATTAAATTGTGTGGTTAGCCATAAAGTGTTATTATTAATTAAAATTGAATGAATTTTATATAGTATATTTTTAATTTTAGTTATTTTAATAGTTAAGGGAAGTGTGGAATAATCAACTTTTAAATGATACAATCCTGAATTTGTTCCAACCCATAATTGATTGTTTACATCAATCTTAATATCAAAAATTACATCTTTGTTTATATCGTCTTCATTTAATTTTGAATTAAGTTTTTTAACTAAGTTATCTTTATTTTTGTTATAATAATCTAAACCATTTGATGTTCCAAGCCAGAGTATGTTTTGTTGGTCTTTGCAAATTTTTAAAACGTTGTTTGTATATGGATTTTTGTTATCTGCAAAAAAGGGTTTTAAAATGTTTGTATTCTTATTGTAAATTCCAATTCCTTCACCTTGAAGCCCAACTAAAAAATTGGTTGTGTTATATTCTTTAATTTCATAAGGTGTTGATTTTGTATTGTTTATCCAATTTAAATTATTAAATTGTTTTGTAGTTGAATCGTATTTAAATAGGGTTTTTTGATTAATAGTGTAAATATCACCTTTATAATCTTGTAGTATAGACCGTATTTTAGTTGCTTTATTTATGTCATTTGTAAGCAAATACTTTTTAAATAAAAATTTTCGATTTTTTAACTTATATAAACCGCTAGTAGTTCCTACCCAAAGCAATCCTGAATTGTCAACAAAAAAAGTGTTTATCATACTTTTGTTAGCATCAATAAAAACCTTTTTTTGGGATAAATTTTCATTAATAGTTAAACAATAGAAACTATTTTTATTGGTTCCAAAATAAACAGTATTTACATTGTCTGTATAAGCTAGGCTGTATGTATTTTCATTATTTTCAAATTTATTATTGGTTAGTTTAAAACTTTCTGTAAGAATATCATATACAAGTATTTCATTTTTGTGAGTTAAATAAACAATGAGTTCTTTACCTGTCTCTTATACACATCT
>SDWL01000290.1 GCA_004195315.1 Lutibacter sp. | reverse complement strand
AGATGTGTATAAGAGACAGTTATTAGATTATGCGATTGGTTTGGGATTAGCCAACTTATTTGCTCAACAAACACTGTTGATTGTTACAATTCAAAAGTAGTACAGGCCTCCATGGGATCTTTAACAAGAGTATCTTTAATTTATACAGATTTGGAAACTTATTTACAAAGTGTGGATTTGCCTAAATATGCATCATTAATGGAAGGTGATAATGTTTATAAAAGTATTTTGCCTGAAAATGCAATTTTAGTAATGGGAAATGAAGCTAACGGAATTAGTAACTCAATTTTAAAAATGTTAACTAATACTGTTTCAATTCCTAGATTTGGAAATTTGCAACAAACTGAAAGTTTAAATGTTGCAACTGCTACGGCAATTTTATTAAGTGAATTCAAACGTTAAATTCAATGTTATTTTTAGTGAAATGCGAATTTTATAAAAATGCCTCTAGTCCCAAAATAATCAATATTACCAGTCCATTGGCTGTTATGATCAATATTTCCATTAGAGTCAACATCTCTAACCATTTCATTATTTATAGCAAAAACACCTCTAATTGATGGTGAAAAAACAAAGTATGGTAAATACAAATCTACACCAACACCAATTTCATACATAAAATTGTTTTTTTTCATTCTAAATTCTCCATCGTCATTATCATTAGGATTGTCTTGATTGCTTGAGAAATTAAAATCATAAGAAACCCCACCAACTACATAAGGGCGCATATTATCTAACCTATCTGTACTTAATTTCACCAATAAAGGAATTCTTAAATAAGTTCCGTTTACTTCTCGGACCTTAACATTATCACTACCTTCAATATTTGTGAATTCTAGTTTTTTTATGTTGCTAGAAAGTCCAGGTTCCAAGCGTAAGTTTATATTTTTATGCAATCTTAAATCTCCAATTAACCCAACTTCAAAGCCCGTAGAACTTGTAACGTTTATAAAGGTATCTGGATTAAGGTAGGATATCTTAAGATCTTTTTTGTTGAGTCCAAGATAATAACCCCAAAAAACTATTTGCTTGTCCCAATTTTGTTTGTATTGAACAATATCTCTTTTTTGAGCAGTAGCATTGTTTAGTATTATGAAACATAAAATAGTTGTTACAAAAACTCTTTTCATCTATTATTTTTTTGCTATATAAATTGAAGCAACCCCAAAAGTTTGAGGTTTGTTTTCAATAGCTATAAACCCAGTTTTTTGTAAAATATTGTTGAAGGCTTCACCATAAGGAAATGCAGCAGCAGAATCTGATAAATATTTATAGGCTGATTTGTCTTTTGAGAATAATTTACCAATTAATGGTAAAATGTTTTTCGAATAAAATGTATAGCCCTGTTTGTAAGGTGTTTTAGTAGGTATAGATGTTTCTAAAACAGCAAAAGTTCCTCCAGTTTTCAAAACTCGATATATTTCGGATAAACCTTTTTCTAAATTTTCAAAATTACGTACCCCAAAAGCAACGGTAATAGCATCAAAAGAATTGTCTTCAAAAGGGATATTTTCTGAATCACCAAATACCATTTCAATGGTATTGTTTAGGTTTAATTTTTCAATTTTTTTTCTTCCAACATCAAGCATTCCTTCAGAAATATCTAATCCAATTATTTTTGAAGCTTTTGTTTTGGTTAAATTAATCGCTAAATCACCTGTTCCGGTAGCAATATCTAAAATTGAATCGGGATTGGTGTCACCAATTATTTTAACAACTTTATTACGCCATTTCACATCAATCCCAAAAGAAATAACACGGTTTAAGCCATCGTACTCTTTGGAAATTGTATCAAACATTTTTGCAACCTGATCCTTTTTACCAAGTTCAGAATTTTTATAGGGTTTTACTTTTTCACTCATAAATAGTTAGTGATTTACAGCTACAACTTGACCAATTTTCCCTGGTATTAGTTGTTTTAGCATGTTTTCAATACCGTTTTTTAATGTTATTGTTGACGAAGGGCAACCGCTACAAGCACCTTGTAAAATCACATTTACTGTTTGTGTATTAACATCGTAGGATTGAAATGCAATATTTCCTCCGTCAGCAGCAACAGCAGGTTTTACATACTTATCTAGCAGCTCAATTATTTGTATAGAAACCTCGTCAAGGTTAGTAGGTGTTTCAGAAATTGTTTGTGTATTCTTTTTGTGTTGAATATTTGTAGAAACAATAGTTTTTTCGTCTACAATAAATTGTTTGATAAAACTTCTTACTTCAACGGTTATTTCACTCCAATCAATTGTCTCTAATTTTGTAATTGAAACATAATTTTCTGAGATATATACTTCTTTAACAAAAGGAAAATTGAATAATTCAGTTGCTAAAAGTGAATCTTTGGCTTCTTCTTTATTTTTGAACTCAAAATCTGTTTCAACTAATTTTTTATTAATAACAAATTTTTGTACTGAAGGGTTTGGTGTTGATTCTGCATATACTTCAACAGGTTTTTTTTGTTGAGGTTCATTTTCTACTAAAACCAAAACACCTGGGTTGTTTAGATAAATTTCAATTTGTTCTTTTAATTTTTCTTGTACGTCATTCCATTCAACAATGTCAAATTTTTTAACAGCAATAAAGTTTGCCGAAATCAAAACTTGTTTTACAAATGGTAAATGAAATAATTGTTGAGCTAAAGGTGAATTTTTAGCTTCATCAATATTGTTAAATTGATAACTTCCACTGATTAATACAGTATCTGCAGTAAATTTTATAATTGAATCAGTTGTAGTTTTTTCTATTCTTAAAGAAATTGTTTCCATTTTTTTTTAATTATTTGTGCAAAAGTACTAAAACATAGTTTAATGTATTGTGTTGAAAATAAAAAACGCCTCAATTTTGAGGCGTTCAATAAAAATAGGGCATAATAAATTAAAGATTTAGTACAAGTGTTGCTGTAAATTTTGAAGTATCAAAATCTAAATCAGTAGTATTTATTTGATTAGAAGGAATATCTCGATTATCAAAGTTATGTTGTGGATAAAAATCATGGGATGAAGTATTTGTAGATTTTTGGTAAGCAAAATCTAATTTTCCACCTCTAAATTTATAACCAGCACCAAGTGAAAATCCTTCTTTATTATC
>SDWL01000289.1 GCA_004195315.1 Lutibacter sp. | reverse complement strand
AGATGTGTATAAGAGACAGTATATAAACGCTTGATACAAATCCCTCAATAACATCAGCATACTTATCTGCTTTTGAAATTGCTTGATGACTAGCTGTTAAACCTTTTAACTCTCTTACATCACTTCCTGTAATATTACGTTGCCATTTTATTTTTCTTCTTTTTTCAGGATAACGCACATACTTATCTATGTGCGAAAAAGTTCTATTCTCACTTACTACATAAACATCACTTTCTACAACTCCAACAGTAAACTGATCTGAATTTTTACTAGGTACAACTACAACATCACCTTCTTTTACTGTATGCTGAAAATCTATCAACTGGTTAATCCATTTGCTTGTAGTTCCATCTCTATAAGAATATTTAGACTCAATATACTCTCGTAATTTTTTTATAGCAACATCGTTTCTATCTTTACAATCCTCAATATACCTTTGAGGAACATCATTAAACCCAATACCTACATAATTATTTTCTGTAAAATCGCCATAGGTTTCTCCTCCATAGGTGCGCATAAACCAATATCTTCTATTTTCATCTACAACTCTTACTTTTTCTATTTCCTTTTGTATATCTAAATTCATAACTTATAATTAATTAACCAAAATTAAGATAAATTAGTATAGATAGAAATATAATTAAAACTCTTATTTACATTTTATTAACAAAATTGTAGTAAATAGACATAAGTAAGAAGAGATTTTAAAAATTTTGATTACAAGAATTTTTCATTAGAAATATAAAGCATAAATAATTATGGAATCAAATAATTTTAAACACCTATTAAATAAGACTTTTGATATATACATCTTGTTGTTTTAAAATTGTTACTATTAAACTCAAACATATCCTTAAAAGTAATTTACTTCCCACTCCAAATTTTTATTAACTTTGAACAAATAACTTTGAAAAAGAAATATGACCCTACATCAATACCTTGACAACATTAACCAACGATACCTTTTAGGAAACGCAACAGAACACACTTTTAGAGGAGATTTACAACAGCTTATTGAAAGTTTAGTAAAAGATATACAAGCAACCAACGAACCCAAACGACAATCTTGTGGTGCGCCTGATTACATTCTAACACAAAAAGACATTCCCGTAGGATTTATTGAGGCAAAAGATATTGGCGACAAAGATTTAGATGGTAAAAAGAAATCGGGAAACAAAGAACAATTCGATAGATACAAAGCATCTTTAAGTAATCTAATTTTCACCGACTATTTAGATTTCCATTTATACCACAATGGAGAATTTATCACCAAAATTGCTATTGGAGAAATTACCGAAAACGGAATCAAACCAATTACCGAGAATTTTGAATCCTTTGAAAACCTAATCAAAGATTTTTGCGTTCACGTTGGGCAAACCATAAAGAGTTCAAAACAACTTGCAGAAATGATGGCGGGCAAAGCCCGCCTTCTTTCTGATGTTATTGAGAAAGCGTTAAATAGTGACGAAGAAAATCAAGAAAACAGTACACTTAAAGAGCAAATGCTTGCCTTTAAAGATATTTTAATACACGATATTACTCCAAAAGGATTTGCCGATGTATATGCGCAGACTATTGCTTACGGATTGTTTGCTGCTCGTTTGCACGACCCAACTTTAGATAGTTTTAGTCGTCAAGAAGCTGCTGAACTTATTCCAAAATCCAATCCTTTTTTGAGAAAATTGTTTGGATACATTGCAGGTCCTGATATTGACGACCGTATTAAATGGATAGTTGACAATTTAACTGAAATATTCCTCGCTTGTAACGTTGAAGAAATTTTAAAAAACTACGGGAAGTCTACAAAAATGGAAGACCCAATTATCCATTTTTACGAAACCTTTTTAAGTGAGTACGATCCTAAATTAAGAAAGGCTCGAGGTGTTTGGTACACGCCTGCTCCAGTGGTAAATTTTATTGTACGTGCAGTTGATGATATTTTAAAAACCGAATTTGATTTACCGCAAGGTTTGGCAGATACTTCTAAAACCAAAATAAAAGTAAATACACAAATGCCCGATAAAAACTTCAAATCGGGTTATAAACAAGAAGAAAAAGAATTACACAAAGTACAAATTTTAGACCCTGCAACGGGTACAGGAACGTTTTTAGCCGAAGTAATTAAACACGTACACAAAAAGTTTAAAGGGCAAGAAGGCATTTGGAGTAGCTATGTTGAAAATAATTTATTACCACGTTTAAATGGTTTTGAGTTGTTAATGGCAAGTTACGCAATGGCACATTTACAACTCGATTTATTATTAAAAGAAACTGGTTTTAAACCAACTTCTAACCAACGAACACGTGTTTATTTAACCAACAGTTTAGAAGAATTTCACCCAGATACGGGCACTTTATTTGCCAATTGGTTAAGTAGTGAAGCCAATGAAGCCAACCATATAAAACGTGATACACCAGTAATGTGTATTATGGGAAATCCGCCGTATAGTGGTGAAAGTGCAAATAAAGGAGAATGGATTATGAGCCTTATGGATGACTATAAAAAAGAACCAGGAGGTAAAGAAAAATTAAAAGAGCGTAACCCAAAATGGATAAATGATGATTATGTAAAATTCTTACGTTATGGACAGCATTTTATTGAGAAAAATGGCAGTGGTGTATTGGCTTTTATAAATCCACACGGTTTTTTAGACAATCCAACCTTTAGAGGTATGCGTTGGAACTTATTAAAAACCTACGATAAAATTTATACGTTAGATTTACACGGGAATGCTAAAAAGAAAGAAACTTGTCCAGATGGTTCACCCGATATAAACGTGTTTGATATTATGCAAGGAGTTTCAATAAATATATTTGTAAAAACAGGAAAAAAGAAAGCGAATGAATTAGGAAAAATATTTCATTATGATTTGTTTGGCAAACGTGATTCAAAATATGATTTTTTAATTGAAAATTCTCTTAAAACAATACCTTATAAAGAATTACCGAACAAAGCACCTAATTATTTTATGGTGCAAAAGGATTTTGAACTTGAAGTAAAGTACCTGTCTCTTATACACATCT
>SDWL01000288.1 GCA_004195315.1 Lutibacter sp. | reverse complement strand
AGATGTGTATAAGAGACAGCTCTACTTCTATCATCTTCAACCTTAATTTCAACTAAATGAATTGTTTTTCCTTTATGGATAATTTTTGCAGTTGCAGTAACAATACCACTTTTTACGCTTCTTAAATGGTTTGCAGAAAACTCAATACCACGAACACTAAACTTATCTCTATCAATTGCTAACAAAGATGTTGGACTTCCAACACTTTCAGCTAAAGCCATTGTAGCTCCACCATTTAAAATCCCATCAGGCTGGTGCACTCTTGAATTTACAGGCATTGTTGCCGCCAAATAATCTTCACCAACATCTACATACTTAATTTCTAAAGTTTCCATTAATGTATTTTTACACATTTTATTTAATGTCTTAAGTATTGCTGTTTTATCATTCATAAAAAAATTGTTAGGTCGTAAAAATAAGAATTTAAAACTTTAAATAGTACATTTGCAATCTAATTGTACTTTATAAAAATGGCTTACAGAATTAGAATTATTTTAGATGTTAAAAATGATGTTATTAGAGATATTGTTGTTTCAAATTCAAGTGATTTAGAACAATTGCATTTTTTAATTGCGAAATCAATGGGATTTAATGGTCAAGAAATGGCTTCTTTTTATAGAGCAGATAATGAATGGACTCAAGGTGAGGAAATTCCTTTATTTGACATGTCAGAAAACGGAAATGAACTTAGTATGAAAACTTGTATAGTGTCTGAAATCATTCCTAAAGTTGGCGACAAATTAATTTATGTTTACGATTTCTTTAATATGTGGACTTTTTATGTGGAAGTTTTGGAAGTAAATAGTGATAAAGCTTCTTGTACAAAACCTGTTACATTTGCTTTTGGAGACGCACCAGAAGTTGCTCCTGAAAAAGAATTCACCTCTGAACAATCAATGGATGATTTTGATGCTTTTAATTCAGAGAGTGATTTTGAAAATATTGATGATTTTGACTTCGATAATTATTAGTGAATTATATAAGTATTCACATTTTCATAATTTCTGACAACAAAATTCAGTCCTACTTTTAATATTTCACCCATAGATTTACAAGTCTTAAAATTTTTATCCTTAGTATATTTCTGTAAATCCATTTTAAGTTGATTAATTTTTTCGGGTGTTGAAATAGTATCATTTATCATACATTTCAATAAATCATTTACTCTGTCATGTGCTCCTCCAATCCTTCTTGCAATAGCTGCTCTTTCTTCTTTTTTGTATTGCTCAATAGATTCTTCTTGTAAATTATCTGAAACCATTTTAACAAACGGATAATTTTCTTTAAAAAACTGAGGATAGTAAACTTTTAGATTCCCTTCAAAACTTTGCTGATCAAAGTCCATTGCCCGCATACGGTATTCTACTTGATCAAAATCATATGATGCAACAATTACATAATTATAGGATCGCATATCACCTAACAAACGAATCATACAGCGCTCATTAAATTTTACAAATTCTTTAGAAAGTCTTTTTCGACCTCTTATAGAAACCATATTCATATTTTCAATTAAAAATTGATCACCTGGAACTCCCAAAACGTGTTCTTCAATAAGTGTCTCTTTATATACCAAAAAGTTTATATTATTAGGTGATAAAATATGCTCTAATTCAAGGCCATATATTCTTGAAGCATCTGCCTTTTTAACATAAATATAGGTGTGATTATCATTTAAAATATTCCTGATTTTAACTCTAAATGGTTTTGAATTTCCAAAAGTGCAATAATCAATACCATCAATTGCCAAATGAGGTAAAGAATCTTCACTACCATCTCCATGCAAAATTAAATACATTCGCTTTAAACTTAAATCAATTTCTTCACGCTCATGCTCAGCATAATACACTCTAATCCATAATGTATCTACACCATTTTTATCGTACACTTCCACTGCCCCTGCAAAACGAAGTAAATCATCATAAAAAACAGGAATTTTAATATTTCTATTGTATTCCGTTAAATAATTATACAATTGTTCTTTAATTGGATATGCCGGTTTTTTCTTCGACATTAATTTTTCTTCCATGATCAAAATCTCTTATAATAGCCAAATTTAGTATATTGTGTAACAATTTCGGATAAATATCGTCTTAATTTTATACTAAACAACAAAATATTGAAAACAATCATATCTCTTAGCAATCTCAATAAAAAATTTGGAAATATTCATGCCGTAAATAATTTATCTTTTGATATACAAAAAGGAAATGTATATGGTATTTTGGGTCCAAATGGAAGTGGGAAATCAACAACACTTGGAATTATTTTAAATGTTGTTAATAAAACTTCAGGTAGTTTTAGCTGGTTTGATGGTAATTTATCTACCCATCAGGCATTAAAAAAAGTAGGTGCAATTATTGAACGCCCAAATTTTTATCCATATATGACAGCAATTCAAAACCTAAAATTAGTTTGCAAAATAAAAGAAATTCCTTTCTATAGAATTGAAGAAAAATTGAAAATTGTTAATTTACACGAACGAAGAAATAGTAAATTCAAAACTTTTTCTTTGGGAATGAAACAGCGTTTAGCAATTGCTTCTGCTCTTTTAAATGATCCTGAGATATTAATTTTAGACGAACCTACAAATGGCCTAGACCCACAAGGTATTCATGAAATTAGAAAAATAATTAAAGATATTGCTAGTAACGGAACAACTATTTTATTGGCTTCACACTTATTAGATGAAGTTGAAAAAGTATGCTCTCATGTTGTTGTTATAAGAGAAGGAATAAAATTATATTCTGGAAGAGTTGATGAACTAACTGCTTCACACGGGGTATTTGAACTTAAAGTTGAGACCGATTCAGAAAAATTACTAAATTTACTTTCAAATTTTGAAGGCATTGTTTCAACCAAAATTGATGGTGAAAATAAAATAATTGCAACTTTAAATAAACCAGTTTCAGCTTCAGAAATAAATAGCTATTTATTTAAAAATGGAATTGTAGTTTCTCATTTGGTAAAACGTAAACCAAGCTTAGAACAACAATTCTTATCACTAACTAACAAAAACTAATAATGTTTAGACCTGTCTCTTATACACATCT
>SDWL01000287.1 GCA_004195315.1 Lutibacter sp. | reverse complement strand
AAGCGATTAAGAGAGAGTACTTGTTTCTTAATCGCTTTTAAATTAAATCTGAAATAGATATACCTTTTTCAGTAGCCTCCAAATTTGAAAGCCTTTTTTATAATTTATAAATATGATTTATTTAATTTGCTGACATTGTTGGTTTTACTTTTTCAATAGGAGATTCAGGTTTAATCACAATTCCCTTAATTCGTAATCTCTTTGCAGGTTCTGAGGCATTAGAATTTATTGTAATCATTTTAGAAAATCCTCCAGCTCTTTTTGTGTCGTATTTAACTTCTATTTCACCTGTTTCACCAGGCATAATCGGTTCAGTTGGTTTTTTTGGAACAGTACAACCACAGGTAGATTTAATATTACTAATAACTAAAGGTGATTTTCCAATATTTTTAAATTTAAAAACTCTTAAGCCATCTGCATTTAAATCAATTTTCCCATAATCAATAACTTCTGTTTCAAATTCTATTACTGGGGCATTAGGATCTTGAACAGTTTCTGTTACTTTTTTTTCTTGTGCATTTATTGTAATTGTTAAAAAACCAATAAATAATAATGTTATTATTTTTTTCATAATTTTCGGGTTTAATATGTAAAGGTAGTTATTTTTTTATGCTTTCAAAATATTTTGTGTTATCTCTTATAATTGTACATTTGCAAACTATATTACAAAAATTAGACCACAATGAGTTTAGCAACAAAGTACAACCCTCAAGATATTGAGAAAAAATGGTATGATTACTGGATGGAAAACAACTATTTTCATTCAATTCCTAATGAAAAAGAACCTTACACAATTGTAATACCACCACCAAATGTAACGGGTGTTTTACATATGGGGCATATGCTTAATAATACCATACAAGATGTATTAATAAGAAGAGCTAGGCTAAAAGGTTTTAACGCTTGTTGGGTGCCAGGAACTGACCATGCTTCTATTGCAACTGAAGCTAAAGTAGTGGCTAAATTAAAAGAAGAAGGTATTAATAAATCGGATTTAACAAGAGATGAATTCCTAAAACATGCTTGGAAATGGACTGATGAGCATGGTGGAATAATTCTAGAGCAATTAAAAAAATTAGGAGCATCATGTGATTGGAAACGCACAAAGTTTACCATGGATGATGATTTGAATGAAGCTGTTACAAATGTTTTTGTTGATTTATATAAAAAAGGATTGATTTATCGTGGTTATAGAATGGTAAATTGGGATCCTTCAGCAAAAACTACACTATCAGATGAAGAAGTTATTTTTGAAGAAAAGCAGGGTAATTTATATTATGTAAATTATAAAATTGAAGGAAGTGAAGAGCTTTTAACTATAGCAACTACAAGACCTGAAACCATTTTAGGAGATACAGCAATTTGTATTAATCCGAATGATGAACGGTTTTCACATTTAAAAGGGAAAAAAGCAATTGTACCCATTGCAAATAGGGTAATTCCAATTATTGAAGATGAATATGTTGATATTGAATTTGGTACAGGTTGTTTAAAAGTTACACCTGCCCACGATCAAAATGATAAAGCCTTAGGTGAGAAACATCAGTTAGAGGTAATAGATATTTTTAATGATGATGCTTCTTTAAATTCCTTCGGATTGCATTATGAAGGAAAAGATCGCTTTGTGGTTCGTAAAGAAATCAGAAAAGAATTGGAAGATTTAGGTTGTTTAGTGAAAGTTGAACAATATATGCACAAAGTAGGAACTTCAGAAAGAACAAAAGAAGTTATTGAACCTAAGATTTCAGCGCAATGGTTTTTAAAAATGGAAACTATTGTTGAACCAGCTTTAAAAGCTGTTTTAGAAAATGAAGAAATTCACTTTTTCCCAAAACATTATAACAGTACGTACCGTTATTGGTTAGAGAATATTAGAGATTGGAATATTTCCCGCCAGCTTTGGTGGGGACATCAAATACCTGCATATTTTTATGGAGATGGTGTAAACGATTTTGTAATTGCTTCAACAATTGAAGAGGCTACTAAATTGGCTTCAGAAAAATTAGGAAAAGAATTAAATATATGTGATTTAACTCAAGATCCTGATGCTTTAGACACTTGGTTTTCATCTTGGTTATGGCCAATATCAGTTTTTGATGGAATTAGAAATCCAGATAATAAAGAAATTGAATATTATTATCCAACAAACGATTTAGTTACAGGGCCTGATATTATTTTCTTTTGGGTGGCTCGTATGATTTTTGCAGGTTACGAATTTAGAAATGAAAAACCATTTACCAATGTATATTTCACAGGAATTGTGAGAGATGGCAAAGGTAGAAAAATGTCAAAATCACTAGGTAATTCTCCTGATCCAATTGAATTAATGGAAAAATATGGAGCAGATGGTGTTCGTGTAGGAATGTTGTTATGTTCTGCAGCTGGAAATGATTTATTATTTGATGAAGAATTATGCGCACAAGGACGTAATTTCTCTAATAAAATTTGGAATTCTTTTCGTTTAATTAAAGGATGGGAAATTGATGAAACACTTAAACAACCACAATCTGCAAAAGTTGCAATTGAATGGTACCAAGCTAAATTTCAACAAACATTACTAGATTTAGACAAATCTTTTGAGCAATACCGTATAAGTGAGGCTTTAATGAGTATTTATAAACTAGTTTGGGACGATTTCTCTTCTTGGTTTTTAGAAATGGTGAAACCAGCTTATCAACAACCAATTGATGCAAAAACCTATAATTCAGTTATTAGCTTTTTAGAAGATAATTTAAAAGTTTTACATCCGTATATGCCATTTATTTCTGAAGAAATTTGGCAAGAGATTACTAATAGAACTCCAGAAGAAGCATTAATAATTGCTGAATACCCTATAATTACAACTGTAAATGAATCACTAATAAACGATTTCAAGTTTACTTCAGAAGTTATTTCAAATATTAGAACCATTAGAAAAGATAAAAATATTTCTTTCAAAAATCAAATTGAATTATCAGTTTTAAACAATGAAAATTCAAATAAAGATTTAGATGCCGTTGTTGAAAAATTAGGGAATTTATCTTCATTAGGCTATGTAACAGAAAAGGTTGATGGAGCTTTAAGTTTTAGAGTAAAATCTAACGAGTATTTTATTCCTGTCTCTTATACACATCT
>SDWL01000286.1 GCA_004195315.1 Lutibacter sp. | reverse complement strand
TTCTTGATGAGAGCAATCAATACTTCTGTGGGATCTATAATTTACAACCGAAAAAATTACACAAATAAAGAATTAATCGCACTGTATAAATTAATTCTTAAACCTCGCTTAATTGAGGAAAAGATGTTAATTTTATTACGTCAAGGCAAAATTTCAAAATGGTTTTCAGGAATTGGACAAGAAGCTATATCTGTTGGTATAGCTAATGCTATTAATTTTGATGAATACATTTTACCAATGCACAGAAATTTAGGTGTATTTACTTCAAGAAATATACCTTTACATAAACTTTTTTCTCAATGGCAAGGTAAAAAAGGTGGTTTTACAAAGGGTAGAGATCGTTCATTTCATTTTGGAAGTAAAGAATACAAAATTGTGGGAATGATCTCTCATTTAGGCCCACAATTGGGGGTTGCAAATGGAATAGCTTTAGGTGATTTATTAAATAAAGAATCAAAAGTAACTACGGTTTTCTCTGGTGATGGTGGCTCTAGTGAAGGTGATTTTCATGAAGCTTTAAATGTAGCTGCAGTATGGAATTTACCAGTTCTTTTTATTGTTGAAAATAATGGATATGGACTTTCAACACCTTCAAGCCAGCAATTTAAATGTAAAAACATAGCTGATAAAGGTATTGGTTATGGGATGGAGAGCCATATTATTAATGGAAATAATATTTTAGAAGTTAATTCAAAAGTAAGTGAAATTGCACAAAGTGTTAGGGAAAATCCACGTCCTGTATTACTAGAGTTTAAAACCTTTAGAATGCGTGGTCATGAAGAGGCTAGTGGCAATAAATACGTTTCAACTGAATTATTAGAGAAATGGGCTTTTAATGATCCTGTAACTAATTATCAAGATTTTTTAAGAAAAGAAAATATTCTTACAGAAGAAATGGATGTTTTGATGAAGCAAGAAATTGTGGTAGAAATAAACGAACATTTAAAAATTGCCTTTGCAGAAGAAGAAACTTCTTCATCAATTGAAAATGAATTAGCTGATGTTTATGAACATGTAAATTACATTGAAAAAAACCACTCAACTAAAACTTCAAATATTAGGTTTGTTGACGCTATTTCTCAAGGACTTAAGCAAAGTATGGAGCGCTTTAATAAATTAATTATCATGGGGCAAGATATTGCTGATTATGGTGGTGTTTTTAAAATTACAGAAGGTTTTTTAGAACAATTTGGAGAAGAAAGAATACGGAATACACCAATTTGTGAATCTTCAATTATTGAATCTGCTTTTGGACTTTCAATTAATGGATATAAATCTGTAGTTGAATTGCAATTTTCAGATTTTATAACTTCAGGATTTAATCCCGTAATTAATTTGTTAGCAAAATCGTTTTATCGTTGGAACCAAAATTCAGATATTGTTTTGCGTATGCCTTGTGGAGCAGATATTGGAGCTGGTCCTTTTCATAGTCAAACAAACGAAGCTTGGTTTACTAAAACACCAGGCTTAAAAGTTGTATATCCCGCATTTCCTTATGATGCTAAAGGATTATTAGCAACTGCAATTGAAGATACAAACCCTGTATTATTTTTTGAACACAAAGCGTTGTATAGAACTATTTATCAGGATGTTCCAGATGATTATTATACAATTCCTTTTGGGAAAGCATCTGTTTTAACAACTGGCTTTGATATTAGTATTATAACCTATGGTGCTGGTGTTCATTGGGCATTAAAAGAAGTTCAAGAACATCAAATTTCTGCTGATATAATTGATTTAAGAACTTTGCAACCACTTGACACAGAGACTATTTATAATTCCGTTAAAAAAACAGGAAGAGTTTTAATTTTACAAGAAGATACACTTTTTGGTGGAATTGCTTCTGATATTTCCGCTTTAGTTACTGAAAACTGTTTTGAATATTTAGATGCACCAATAAAAAGAGTTGGAAGTATTGAAACTCCAATTCCTTTTGCTAAAAATTTAGAGAACATGTTTTTGCCTAAAAGTAAATTATATTCTGAAATTTTAAATGTATTAAATTATTAGTTAATAAAACTTAAAACTGATTTGTATCATATAAAAGGAGATATTTGGGATATAACTTTAATACTATATTCTTAAATTTCTTCTAAATATATAAATCGAATTCCATAAAACTAGCTTTAATTCAATACAATTAAGTTTTTATGTTTAATGAGGATAAAATAATTCTTCTTTCAAACAATGCTTCATCAACAAATATTTAAAATTTAGTATGACAACAATCATTATTAATATTGACGCGCATCATACTATATCACAGAATAGGCTATTAATTTAGTAAACAAATATTAAAATCAATTTTAAATTATAGTATATTATGTCACTAATTAAATTTAACAGACGTTTTCCTTTATTTGATCAAATGTTTCCTGACATTTTAGATACAGATAGATTGTTGAATGAGGATTTAATTGTAAAAGACAGTTGGATTCCAGCAATTAATGTAAAGGAAAACAAAAATGACTTCGAAATTGAAGTTGCAGCGCCTGGTTTTTCAAAGAAAGATTTTGAAGTAATCATTACCGATGATGTTTTAACAATTTCAGCGGAAAACAAAAAAATTACAGAAGAGAAAGAAGAAGATTATTCTCGTAAAGAATTTTACTATAACTCTTTCAAAAGATCATTCACTTTGCCAAAAAGTATAGATTTTAGTAAGGAGATTAATGCAAAGTATGACAATGGTGTTCTTAGAGTTCATTTAGGGAAATTGGAAATTTTAAAAAATGAAGAACACAAAAAAGTAATTGAGATTGTTTAATCTTTTTTAAAGTATCCGAGAGTTATAAATATATCTCTCGGATACTTTAATCTTAAAAATCAACTACTATGAAATACTTAATTCCTGAACAAAAAGCACCAAGTTTTATCAACAGCATAGAATATTTACATGGTAAAACTCAAGGTTGGATTTCAGAAATCGAATTTATTAAAGTTGAGCAAGATTTTTTAAAAGAATTACTCGCAGATCATATTATGGGCTTATGTGATACTAACAATTTTACAAAAGGAAAACTTTATTTAAATGGCATAAATCATGAAGCCAAATTAGGTAAAACACTAATACTGTCTCTTATACACATCT
>SDWL01000285.1 GCA_004195315.1 Lutibacter sp. | reverse complement strand
AGATGTGTATAAGAGACAGGGCCTAAGAGGTTTTAAAGAAAAAGCAATGGACTATTTTGCTTTTTATTACCTAAATAAACCTATTATAGAAGAGCAATTAACTACCGTAATAGATAAATTTATTGAAAAACAATCTGCTTTTGATTCACAAAAATATTTCGCATTTAAAAATCAAATAGAAAATAAGCATAAAAAAATATCACTCCCAACAAAAAATGGAGATTTTGATATTATTGAAATTGATGCTATTCTTTATTGTGAAGCTGATGGGAGTTATACTCGTTTTTATACAGCTGATAATAAAATTTATACTACTTCTAATAATTTAAAGAAAGTTGAAAGCATTTTACCTCAAGCTGCTTTTTTTAGAATTCATCGTTCTCTACTTCTAAATTTAAAGCACGTTGTTAAGTATAACAACACAGGAGAAATAAAACTTACAAATAATAAAAAATTACTTGTTTCTTCAAGAAACAAAACCAATTTTTTAAGAATTCTAAAATTAATGAATTACTCTGTAAATTAATTTTTCTTTTTCTCGTAATAAAACCAACCAAAAGGAATCAGTAAAAGTAGCACATACGAAATTAAAGTAATTGTATTCCCTTTTGTAATTACAGTTGGTTCAAATTTAAATTCAATTGTATGCTTTCCTTCAGAAATCTCCATTCCACGCAATACATAATTAACTTGGTAATGTGGTGTTAATTTACCATCAACATAAGCATTCCAACCATCTTTATAATACATTTCAGAAAATACTGCAAATTGATTAACTGTTGAATTAGATTCATACATTAACTCATTTGCTTTGTACGATATTAATTGAATTGAAGCAGTAGAATCTTGACTGAAACTCATAGAAAAGTCGCTTGTAATAAACTTACTATTTATAACAGCTTCATTCTTCGTTTTTAAACTGTCTAAAGCCTTAATTTCTTCATTGGCAGTATTTACAATTTTTAAAGTATTTACAAACCACGCATTTCCATTCGCTTCAGGATTTAGTTGTACAGCATCACGCTTAGTTCCATCTTCAAAAATTAAATATTTAGTATTTAACATATTTAATACCTCAATATTATTATTTACTATATGAAAATCATATAATTCCTGATAACGTCTTGGTTTTGCAGCATGATAACCTCCAATTGATTTATGAAAATACGATGTTGCTCCATCAGCCATCATGTTTTTTGTAAAATCGGCAACACGGTAAATGCTTTTATCTTTTAAAATTTCTTTATCTATTTCATTTGCAACAAATGGTTTATCAACTTTTCTTGCTGAAATAAAAAACTCATCGTTTACATACCTTTTAGCAACATTTCCAAGATCAAATAAAACTAATATTGCAAAAACAATAACTAAAATATTATTGTTAATTTTCTCTTTTAAAAACAACCAAATTGATCCAGAAAATAGCGCAACAAATAGTAAAGAACGTAAACTATCATTTACAAACAATGTTCTTCTATCTGAAGTAATTGCATCTAAAAACCCTACAATTTGTTCTTCAATTTGAAGATCCATTGGCGTTTCAAAAGTAAAAAATCCTGTACCTCCAATTGTAAAAAGTAACGCTAAACCACCAACAATAATTGTTGACCATTTTAATGCATGTAACTTTATTTCTTTTGGGTTATCTGAAGAAATAAGTGCTTTTAATCCTAACATTCCTAATAATGGAATTGCAACTTCTGCAATAACCTGAATAGAAGAAACGGCTCTAAACTTGTTATATAAAGGAACATAGTCAATAAAAAAGTCAGTTAAAAATGCGAAATTTTTACCCCAACTTAATAGTATTGAAAAAATAGTTGCTGCCAAAAGCCAATTTCTAAGTTTTCTTTCAACTAAAAACAACGCTAAAACAAACAAGAAAATAAAAATAGCACCTATATAAGCTGGTGCAGCAACAATTGGTTGCTCTCCCCAATACATAGACGAAATTTGCATTAAATAATTTGCATCTTTAGGGTTTAATCCTTTATTAACAGCATCTTGCAAAAAACTTTGCAACTCACCGTTTTCAACAGTTTCATGACGTGTTCCACCCATAAAACGTGGAATGAACAAATTAAAAGTTTCAGCTTTTCCGTAACTAAATTCGGTAATATAATCTCTAGATAATCCTGAAGCACTTTTCTTCTCTGTACCATCAGGATTAATTGTCAATTCACTTTTACTACGCGTACTTTGTTGAGAATATTCATTTAAAGCCAATAAACTTGTAGCATTTGTTCCTATTGAAATAATTACAGCAGCCAATAAAATACCAATGCTTTTTATAAAATGCGGAATTTCTTTATTTTTAAAAGATTCTATTAACTGAAAAACTCCAAAAATTAAGACTAAGAACAGTAAATAGTATGTCATCTGAATATGACTTGCACTAATTTCTAAAGACATTGCTAATGCTGTTACAATAAACCCTAACAAATATTTTTTTTGAAAAACTAATAAAATACCTGCTAAAACTAATGGCATATAAGCAATTGCATGTGCTTTTGCGTTATGCCCAACACCTAAAATTATAATTAAATAGGTAGAAAGTCCGAACCCTAAAGACCCCACTATAGCCAACTTCCAATCTACTTTTAAAACAGTTAATAAAATAAAAAAACCAAAAAAGTAAAGGAATAAATAGTCAGCTGGCCGTGGTAAAAACCGCAGCAATTTATCAATTTTTTTTATAAAATCATTTGGATAATACGTACTTACAGCATACGATGGCATTCCACCAAATGAAGTATTTGTCCAATAAGGTTCTTGGTTATTTTCTTTTCTGAAATCTTTAATTTCTTTTGATGAACCTATAAACTGAGTTATATCACTTTGCTGAATTTTCTTTCCTTGTAAAACTGGTGAAAAATAAGCCAGTGAGACAAAAACAAAAGTTGCAATTGCTATAATATATGGTGTAATTTCTTTTATTGAAAATTTCATTTATTTATCGTCTTTTACGTCTTCATAATCAACATAATCACCAACATCCTTGCTACTTTCTTTACTGTTTCTGTCTCTTATACACATCCT
>SDWL01000284.1 GCA_004195315.1 Lutibacter sp. | reverse complement strand
CTATTCAGATATGTGAAATCTTTGATAAAACTTTATTTAAATTTCAAGAATAGTTGAATAAATGGAATTTTTTTTCTTTGATTCCAGAGAATAATTAAACTTAAAAATAAAATAGTCACTGCCAAGTAAAATAAAGAACCACCATCGTTATTAATTTCAATGCCAAGTATTGTTAAATGCATTAAAACAGCGCCACTTATAATACTAATAGATAATAATGCGCCAGCCCAAATAGTTTTTGGAATTAAAATTAGTAGTGCAGAAATCAATTCCAAAATACCGATTCCAATTCTTCCATAAGGTTCTAATCCTACTTTTGTGAATATATAAACACTATCAGGATGAGCGGTAAATTTAAAACGAAGCGTTTGTATTAAAATAACTGCAACTATAATTCTTAAAATTAAAATAATAGTTTTATTCATTTCGAAAAATTTAAAGTTTAGACGATAAACTTTTAAATAATTACAAAAAAACTATTTCGAAAATATTTCATTATGTTGTTCTTGTACCCGAATAAAAGTAGTTCTTTTAGTTAATTCTTTTAACCTACTTGCGCCAACATAAGTACACGTTGATCTTAAACTACCTAAAATATCTTGTACAGTATTTTCAACAGCACCACGATAAGGAATTTGAACGGTTTTTCCTTCAGAAGCTCTATAATTAGCAACACCACCAACGTGTTTAGTCATAGCTGTTTCTGAGCTCATACCATAAAATTGCTTGTATTTCTCGCCATTAATTTCAATAGTTTTACCACCACTTTCTGTGTGTCCGGCAAGCATTCCACCCAGCATAACAAAATCTGCACCACCACCAAAAGCTTTGGCAATATCACCAGGTATTTTACAGCCACCATCTGAAACTATATGTCCGCCTAAACCATGAGCTGCATCTGCACATTCTATGATTGCTGAAAGCTGGGGATATCCAACTCCTGTTTTAACCCTTGTTGTACAAACAGATCCTGGTCCAATTCCAACTTTAATAATATCAGCACCAGCCAATAATAATTCTTCAACCATTTCCCCAGTAACAACATTGCCAGCCATAATTACTTTGTTTGGGTATTGTCCTCTAGTTTTTTTAACAAAATTCACAAAATGTTCAGAATAACCATTAGCAACATCAATACAAATAAATTTTAATTGTGGGCTTTGATTAATTATTGCAGCTAGTTTTTTTGAATCAGCAGCACTTGTTCCAGTGCTTACAGCAATATAATCAGTTATAGTTTCGGATTCATTTTGCATAAACTCTTTCCATTCTTGTAAAGAATAATGTTTATGAATTGCCGTAAAAATTTTATTTTTTGATAATTCTTTTGCCATAGTAAAAGTACCAACCGTATCCATATTTGCAGCCATTATTGGAATGCCATTCCATTTATGGTTGCTATGTAAAAATGTAAAATCTCTAATTAAACTAACTTGAGCTCTAGAACTAAGTGTTGATCGTTTTGGACGAATCATTACATCTGTAAAGCCTAATTTTATGTCGTTTTCTATGCGCATTTAATTCAATATTTTAAACTATGATACTTTTTCCATTACTTGCTTTGTTTTTGTCACTATCAAAATAAAAATCAACTCTTCCTACATTTATTCCATAACAACCAACTTGGTTTACCAATACATTTTCGCCAATACTATTTTTTGTAATTGTTGGTTTTGGTAAAAATGTATGAGTATGACCTCCAATTATTAAATCAATATTCTTGGTTTTTGAAGCCAATTTCAAATCTCCAATTTGGTTCGTTTCAGGTTTATAGTGATAGCCTAAATGAGAAAGACAAATTACCAAATCACATTTTTGATCTTCTTTTAGAATACGACTAATGTCTTGTGCAATTTCTATTGGGTTTAAACATTTTGTTTCTTTATAATTTTTCTCACTCACCAAGCCTTGAAGTTCAATTCCTAAACCAAAAACACCAATTTTAATCCCATCTTTTACAAATATTTTATAAGGCTTTACATGGGTATTTAAAATTGTATTTTTAAAATCGTAATTTGCTGATAAAAAATCAAATTTTGCGTGTGGTAATTGAGCATACAAGCCATCAATCCCATTATCAAAATCGTGATTACCAATAGTTGCGGCATCATATTTTAACATGCTCATTAATTTAAATTCTAATTCACCTCCATAAAAATTAAAATATGGAGTTCCTTGAAAAATATCTCCGGCATCTAATAATAATGTATTAGGATTCTCTTTTCTAATTGATTCTACTAAAGTTGCACGTCTTGCTACACCACCTTTATTTGCATATCTGGAGTGCGTACTTGGAAAAGGGTCTATATGACTATGTGTATCATTGGTGTGTAAAATTGTAATATGTTTGGTTGTTTTTGTATTGAAAGATTGTAATGAAAGTCCACCAAATGTTAAAAAAGCTGTTGCAGCTGTAGATTTTTGTATAAAGTTTCTTCTTTTCATAAGCTTAATTTTTTGTTTGAAATCTTCCATCAAGTTTAACTTTAATAGTGTCTGTTTCTTTAAAATAATCTATAATAGCATTTCTCAGCTTGTAATCCGTTTTATATAAATTCACTGGGTTTTTAAAGAAATTCATATAGTCTCCACCATTTTGTAAATAATCAGATGTTAACACAAAGTAGGTTTTAGTAGTATCAATAGGAGTATTATTTATTTTAAAGTCATATCCGTTTTTTGTATTTACCAATTTTATGTGATTAGATAGTGGATGTGCTTTATTTTCAGTAATCAAGTAACTCACAAGTTCGTTAATTTTATTAGAAGTTAATTCAACAACCACTAATTCATTTTCAAAAGGCATTAAATTAAATGCTTGTTCCATAGTAATATTCCCTTTTGAAATACCAGCTCTTATACCACCAAAATTAAGCATCGAAAAATCTATATTTTTTCCAGTTCTAGAATTAAAAATAGGATTTGCTCTTTCGTAGCTTAAATCGGCCATTAAATTTCCTAAAGAACTTTCAAGTTTACCATCTGATCTATTTAATTCAATAGAAGTATAACTTAAAACAATATTCATTTCTTTTTCCACCTTTTCTTTAAAAGGTTTTATGGCATCTTCAATAGTTTTTACCTGTCTCTTATACACATCT
>SDWL01000283.1 GCA_004195315.1 Lutibacter sp. | reverse complement strand
AGATGTGTATAAGAGACAGATATATGATTGCGGAATGGATACAGAAATGAATTTATCATTATTGACAGCTTCAGCATTGTCAAATATATTAGAAGCTTTTAAAACTTCAAAGTATCAAAAATTCCCTCACGTTCTATTCAGAGATATTGTAATAAATGAGGAACGAATTTTAAAAGCCTTGAATAAATAAAGCCAGTTGCCAACAATGCACATAAAAAATTGCTCAATTCAGTAAAATAGAATGTTTCTAAAACAAAAAATAATTAAATTTAAACATCGGAAAATTGCGTTTTCAAAACCGCAACTTTTCATGTCCTAAACCGTTATATAATATGGCGGATTTCAGGTCTGAAATCCAAAATTTGAGTTTTTAGAGCTTAAAATGTTGGAGTGTTTAGCACAAGAGCGGAATGATTTGAATATTGAATCGGTCAGATTTGAGCACTGAATCGGAAAATGAAAAACTTGTCTGAGTGGAATGATTTAAGCACAACTGCGGATTCATAAGTTGAAACGAATAGAATTAAGCACAACAACGGATTTGAGCTTTGAAACGTAGGATTTGAATAGTGGAAAAGAAAAAGGAAAAAGGAAAATTATTGACAAATTACAGATTGACTTCCACTCTGCCCGATTAAAAGTTGGAACGGATTGAATTTCAACAAACATAAATAATTGGAACTCAAAGCCACATTATATAACACTGTACAAAAAAAATTGCTTAATTCAATAAAATAGAATGTTTCTAAAACAAAATAATACTAATTTTAAACATCGGAAAAATACGGTTGTAAAACCGCTACTTTTCTTGTACTAAACCGTTGTAGGTAATACGTCGGAACTCATCAAAAAACTTGAAAAATTGATATTTTAATGGCTGATATTTTTAAAAAATTAGATAACGGAAAATATCAATATGACGTTGATACAAAAAACTGGAATCCTGTTTTTAGAGATTCTGCTCTCGAATATCTGAATTACCTTTCACCAATATTTGACAAAGCCAAACAAAAATCTGAATTTGAATTCATATTTACATTATTGCAATTTAGAGGTATTTCCGAGCCTGGAAATGTCCCTTTTGACAATACAGTTAATATGTATGAAGAAGTTTTTTCAATCCAAGAAAAAATTAAAGATTCTGACAAAAGATTAAATCTTGGGTTTTGGGCTTACGCTCATTGGATTGAGGCATCTGAACCTTATGAAACAATTGGAAATTTATTGAATATCATAAATGGTGGTCGCTATTATAGAACCCAATTCCCAAAAAAGAAATCTGGAAAATATTTACGTGAACAATATCCTCACGAAAAAATAACGAAATTAGAAACTTTAGCAAATGAAGTTGGACATATTGATTGTCTAAAACCAATAAAAGACATTTATGATAGAGAGTTAAGAAATTCCATTTTTCATTCCGATTATAACATCTATAATCAAGAAATGCGTTCCTATAAAAATTTCTCTGACGATGAAACTTATAGTATAATTAATAAGACTGTAGCTTACTTTAAAGTTTATAAATTTCTATATGAAACAGCAATTCAAGAATATGAAATTCCTAAACTAGTTGCTATTCCTTCATATTTCAATGACAATAAATTTGCCACAACTATTTCTCGAAAAGGTTATGGATTAGTTGGAATTAAAGACAATCATTCAAAAGAAGATTATGAAAGTGGAGTTATGCCTTGGCATATTGTAAGTCTTCACGGTTACGAATTAAGAATGTTAAGGAATGACCGAACAATTAATCAATTTCCAAAAGATAAAGTAAAAGCTTACAATCGAATAGCAAAGAGAACGCCAAGATTTATAAGAAAAATTTTTAGAAAACAAATTAAAGACTATCAAGAAAAACTATTGAAATGGTAAAGTACTACCTACAACAATGCATAACCAAAATTGTTGCATTTAGTAAAATAGAATGTTTCTTAATACTAATTTTATTAGTTTTATAAAACGAAAAATTGCAAAACCAAAACACAACTTTGGTTATTCTAAACCGTTGGCTGTAATAACACGAAAAAGATAAAAAATGACTACAAAAGAGGCTATTTTACAAAGTTTAAGTGACATAAAAGGATTGACAAATTCAATAGAAGTTTGCAAACACATAATTGAGAATAACTACTATGATTTTGGAGATGCTAAAACTCCACCAGCGACCGTATCTGCATTATTAGGTGATTTTATAAGAAACGGTGACTCAAGAGTAAAAAGAGTAAAAGGAAAAAGTGGAACATATTCTTATTATTTAGCCAAAAACGAACCCGAAATCGGAGTTGAAATCCTTATACAGACTGAGCCTGAGACAAAAAGACAAAATAATCATAAAACCTACTTAGAAAGAGATTTACATAAATTACTTAGTTCCTATTTAAAAAATGATGATGTTTATTCAAAAACTATATTTCACGAACAATCGAAAAATAGCAAAGACAACCATCAAAAATGGATTCATCCTGATATGGTTGGGATTAGCTTTTTAAATTTACAAACTAAAACAAGTCAGACATTTTTAAAGGCAGTAAATAGAGCCGACACTTTTAAGGTTACTTCATATGAAGTTAAAAAGGAGATTAATACAGATTATGAATTAAAAAAATGTTTTTTTCAAGCAGTTTCAAATTCAAGTTGGTCAAATTATGGATATTTAGTTGCATTTGAAATATCAGATAGTTTAAATGAAGAAATGGAAAGGTTAAATCAATCTTTTGGAATTGGGATTATTCAATTAAAGCCAAACCCTTATGAAAGTAAAATACTTTATCCTTCCAAACTTAAAGAATTAGATTTTAAGACAATAGACAAACTCTGTAAAATAAATCCAGATTTTGAGAAATTTATAGAACAAACTGAGAAATTATTAACAGTAAGCAGTAAATATTTCGAATCCACAGAAAAAGAACTAGACGGATTTTGTGATGATTATTTTAAAAACGATTCGGAAATAGAAAAATATTGCACAGAAAAGAAAATTCCGAATGAATAAAAAACTACAGCCAATAACTAAGCATTCGTTTGTGGTCGGTACGACTCAAAATGTATGCGGTGTTGACTGAACCGATTTGGTTAGCTACTTATCTATGGGTTTTCCGTA
>SDWL01000021.1 GCA_004195315.1 Lutibacter sp. | reverse complement strand
AGATGTGTATAAGAGACAGAGATAAAAGTTTAGAAGGGTTTGAAAAAGGGTATTTAACAGAACTTGGAGCTGTTAACGTAATGACTGGAAAATTTACAGGTCGTTCACCTAAAGACAAATACATTGTGAAGGATGATGTTACTAAAGATACTATGTGGTGGACATCAGATGCAGCTAAAAATGACAATAAACCAACAACTCAAAAAGTTTGGAATGATTTAAAAGGTATAGTGCTTGATGAATTATCAGATAAAAAATTATATGTTGTTGATGCTTTTTGTGGCGCTAATGATGATACGCGTTTAAAAGTACGTTTTATTGTTGAAGTTGCTTGGCAGGCTCATTTTGTAAAAAATATGTTTATTAGACCATCAAATGAGGAACTCGAAAACTTTGGAGAGCCAGATTTTGTTGTTTTAAATGGATCTAAAACTTCAAACCCTAATTGGAAAGAGCAAGGGCTAAATTCTGAAAATTTTGTGGTATTTAACCTTACTGAAAAAATGCAAGTTATTGGAGGTTCTTGGTATGGAGGAGAAATGAAAAAAGGAATGTTCGCTATGATGAATTATTACTTACCTTTAAGGGGAATTGCATCAATGCATTGTTCAGCTAATGTTGGTAAAGACGGTGATACTGCTATTTTCTTTGGTCTTTCAGGTACTGGGAAAACAACACTTTCTACAGATGCAAGCCGTCAGCTAATTGGTGATGATGAACATGGTTGGGATGATGAAGGTATCTTCAACTTTGAAGGAGGATGTTACGCAAAAACTATTGATTTAGATAAAGATTCTGAACCAGAAATTTTTGCAGCAATAAAAAAGAATGCATTATTAGAGAATGTTACGGTTGATGAAAATGGCAAAATTGATTTTAGTAATGGTTCTGTAACGCAAAACACACGTGTTTCATACCCAATTAATCATATTGAAAATATTGTAAAACCAGTTTCTAAAGCAGGTGCAGCAAAAAAAGTAATTTTTCTTTCTGCAGATGCATTTGGTGTATTACCTCCTGTATCTAAATTAACTCCAGAGCAAACTCAATATCATTTTTTATCTGGTTTTACCGCTAAATTAGCTGGTACTGAAGTTGGTGTTACAGAACCAACTCCAACTTTCTCAGCTTGTTTTGGTGCTGCTTTTTTAACTTTGCATCCAACAAAATATGGACAGGAGTTAGTAAAAAAGATGAACGCTAACAATGCTGAAGCTTATTTAGTAAACACAGGATGGAATGGTTCTGGAAAACGTATTTCTATTAAAGATACGAGAGGAATTATTAACGCAATTCTTGATGGTTCTATTGAAAAAGCAGAAACTAAAGTGATTCCTATTTTCAACCTTATGGTGCCAACTTCATTACTAGGTGTTGATAAAAATATTTTAGATCCTCGAGACACTTACCAAGATGTTTCTGAATGGAATGAAAAAGCAACTAATTTAGCTGAATTATTTGTTGAAAACTTTGATAAATACACAGATAATAAAGATGGAAAAGCACTAGTAGCTGCTGGTCCTCAGCTTTAGTTTAAAATTTATAAAATTGTTAAAACCTCCCAAAAGGGAGGTTTTTTGTGTTTAAAAATATTGTATTTTTGCCGCTAATTAATTTAAAATTAAATGAAACGTATAGGTAATTCAATAAAAATATTTATTAAATTAGAAACTACATCAAGCATTTTGCTTTTTGCTTTTTCAATTTTAGCTGTAATTTGGGCAAACTCAAGTTTTGATTATTTATATGCAGAATTATTACAGCGTAAATTTTCAATAGGTTTTTCAGGAACTGATTTTTATATAGCAAAACCATTAATATTATGGATTAATGATGGTTTAATGGCTATTTTCTTTTTTATGATTGGTTTAGAAGTCAAACGAGAAGTTTTAATTGGTGAATTAAGGACTTTGAGAAAGGCATCTTTTCCAATATTTGCTGCTATAGGCGGAATGTTTTTTCCAGTAATTATCTTTTTAATTTTAAATAATGGTGAAATAGGAATTGAAGGTTGGGGTATTCCAATGGCTACTGATATTGCTTTTACATTAGGAATTTTAAAATTATTAGGTAAGCGAGTTCCATTATCTTTAAAAATATTTTTAACGGCTTTTGCAATTGTTGATGATATTGGAGCCGTTTTAGTAATTGCAATTTTTTATAGCTCAAATATTCAATGGGATCTTTTAAGCTACGCAATGATTGTTGTAGGTATTTTGGCATTATTAAGTTATAAAGGAATTTATTCTAAGTATTTTCACTTTGTAATGGGAACTGTTGTTTGGTTATTGTTTTTAAAATCAGGTATTCACCCTACAATTGCAGGGGTTTTATTGGCGTTTACTATTCCAATACAACGTAAAGTTGATTTAAGAGAATATTTTAAAGTTGTAACAACTCAACTTAATTTCTTTAAAGAAGAAACTTCACATGAAAGTAAACTCATGAATAAGAAACAGTTAGAAGCTGTTAATTCAATTGAAATTATAAGTGAGCAAATACAATCTCCACTTCAAACTCTAGAGCATTCATTACATGGTTGGGTGTCATATGTTATCATGCCAATTTTTGCATTAGCCAATGCTGGCGTAGTTTTAAGTTTTGAAGGTTTGGAAAACACAAGTCATATAACAATAAATATTGCTTTAGCACTTGTTATAGGTAACACTATTGGAATAATGTTAATGTCTTTTATTGGATTAAAACTAAAGCTAACAGATATGCCTAAAGGAGTTAATTATACTCAATTATTTGGAGTAAGTTTATTAGGTGGACTTGGATTCACGATGTCTTTATTTATAGTCAATTTAGCTTACACTAGTGAAAGCTTTATTGTAGCATCAAAAATGGGTGTTATTATAGGCTCCTTAATAGCTGGAATTTTGGGTTACATAGTGTTAAGATTAAGTTTAAAACCTAAAAAGAAAAAACTAATATAGTTTTACTTTGTATTTATATTCAACAAACTTAAAATAATTATATAATTTATAGTTTACGTCTAATCCATAATTTATATTAAAATTGTAGTCTATTACATTTTCATAAATAGAACTGTTATACCTTAAAGGGTTTTGCGCTCTAATATTCCATTCAGAAACATAAAATATATTTTTAGTTTCGTAATAGGATTGTGAGTAAAAATTAGCGGGTTTTGCTATAGAATTTAAATACGATTCAAAGCCAATATCAATAATAGTTATTTCATATTCTAAACTGTCATTTGCAATTCTTACAGCTCCTTCAGGAAGATTAGTGTTGTTTGTTTGAGTTGTGTTAATAGTTGAATTACAGCCGACTATAAATATCAAAATTAAAAAAACAGTTACTAAACTTTTCATAATAGGTGTTTTTACAAAAGCATCAAATAGTATTCCAAAATTATTAATTTAAAACACTAAATTTTAAATAATTACATTATTTTTGTTGGTAAACCAATAATAAATATAAATAAATGAAACAATTTCTTATAGCATTAATAGCTTTAATAACAATCCAAAGCTATTCTCAAGATAGAATTTTAGGAGCTAATTTTGTAACAAGATCTGAAGTAATTGCTAAAAATGGAATGGTAGCAACAAGCCATCCATTAGCAACACAAATTGGATTAGATATTTTAAAACAAGGAGGTTCAGCAATTGATGCCGCTATTGCTGCAAATGCCGCTTTAGGTCTTATGGAACCAACCGGAAGTGGTATTGGTGGTGATTTATTTGCTATAGTTTGGGATGCTAAAACACAAAAGTTGTATGGATTAAATGCTAGTGGAAGATCACCTGAAAAATTAACTTTACAATACTTTAACGATAATAATTACAAAAAAATTCCGGCTCTAGGTCCATTACCAGTTAGTGTGCCTGGTTGTGTTGATGGTTGGTTTGAATTACATTCAAAATTTGGAAAGCTTTCAATGGATAAAATTTTAGATCCAGCTATTCAATATGCAAAAGAAGGTTTTCCAGTTACTGAACTAATAGCATATTATATGAAACGTTCTGTACCTTATTTAGGTTCAAAATATCCAAACGTATTAGAAACATTTGCAGTAAATGGGAAAGCACCTTCAAAAGGTACTATTTTTAAAAATCCTTTTTTAGCAGAAACGTATTCTAAAATTGCAAAAGGTGGAAGGGATGCATTTTATAAAGGTGAAATTGCACATGCAATTGCTGATTTTATGAAAGAACAAGGCGGGTTTTTATCGTATAATGATTTAGCAACTCATAAATCTGAATGGATTACCCCAGTTTCAACTAATTATAGAGGTTTTGATGTTTGGGAATTACCACCAAACGGACAAGGGATTGCAGCTTTACAAATGTTAAATATTATTGAACAATATGATTTTTCAAATATTGAGTTTGGTTCAGCAGAGCATATTCATATTGTTACTGAAGCCAAGAAATTAGCTTTTGAAGATAGAGCAAAATATTATGCAGATATGGATTTTGCAAAAGTGCCAGTAGAAGAATTAATTTCTAAAGAATATGCTAAACAAAGAAAGCAATTAATAAAAAATAGAGCAGGGAAATACAATGCTGGGGAAATAAGTATTGGTGAAACTGTTTATTTAACTGTAGCTGATAAAGAAGGAAATATGATTTCTCTAATACAAAGTAATTATAGAGGAATGGGTTCTGGAATGGTACCTCCAAAATTAGGATTTATGCTTCAAGACAGAGGAGAATTATTTACTTTGGAAGAAGGGAAGTTTAATACATACGAACCAAAAAAGAGACCTTTTCATACCATTATACCTGCATTTATTACAAAAGAAGGAAAACCGTATGTGAGTTATGGTGTTATGGGAGGTGATTTTCAGCCACAAGGGCACGTTCAAATTGCAATGAATTTGATTGATTTTGGTATGAATTTACAAGAAGCCGGAGACGCGCCAAGATACGAACATACAGGTTCTTCATCACCAACAGGAGAATTGGTAACTAATAAAGGAGAAATTAAACTTGAAAGTGGTTTTACTTTTGAAACAATTAGACAACTAATAGCAAAAGGCCATAAAGTTGGTTATGGCGGATCATTTGGAGGATACCAGGCAATTATGTACGATGCTGAAAATGGTGTTTATTTTGGAGCATCAGAATCTAGAAAAGATGGTCAAGCAGCAGGTTATTAAAAGTATTTATTATGGATAAACAAAGATGTGCTTGGTGTGGGAATGACCCGCTTTATGTTGAATATCACGATACTGAATGGGGTGTTCCTGTTTTTGATGATGATAAATTATTTGAATTTTTAATGTTAGAAACCTTTCAAGCTGGTTTAAGTTGGATTACAGTACTAAGAAAAAGAGAAAACTTCAGAAAAGCTTTTGATAATTTTAATTATAAAATAATAGCAAATTATAAGGAAGCTAAATTTGATGAGTTACTTCAAGATGCAGGAATTATTAGAAATAAACTAAAAATAAAAGCCACTATTTCTAATGCTGTTGCTTTTATGGAAGTTCAACAAGAATTTGGTTCGTTTTCAAATTATATTTGGAAATTTACCAACCAAAAACCGATCAAAAATAACTGGAAAGATTTAAATAATGTTCCCGCTACAACTGAACTTTCAGACACTATTTCAAAAGACTTAAAAAAGCGAGGATTTAAATTTGTGGGTTCTACAGTATTGTATGCGCATATGCAGGCAACAGGGATGATTAATGACCACATTACAAATTGTTTTAGATATAATGAAGTGTAATTTGTTTAATTAAAATAGAAATAAAGAAAATTCAAGGTATTTAAGTCCGTTTCATTTAGTTGAAACGGGTTTTTTTAGTGTAAAGAGAATGTAATTAAAGTAAAAACAACAATAATTAAAAAAACAGCTATAATAACAATAAATGTGTTTTTATAATGTTTCTTATGAATTTTAAGATCTTTTCTGTAACTCCAAATCATAGAAATAGTAAATGCAACTACAAAAAGCGCGGCGAAAATGAGTTGTCCTTTACTGAACATATATAATGTGTATATTTAACATCAAAAATACATAAATTTTAGTATGAAATAAGTATAAATTATGGAAAACGCATTAATTATTGGAGCAACTTCAGGAATAGGAAAAGAATTAGCAAAATTATTAGTAGCTGATAATTATAATGTTGTAATAACAGGAAGAAGAGAAAAATTATTACAAGAAATTAAAGAAACGAATCCAGAAAAATACATAACTAAGGTACACGATGTGACTGATTTAAATTCCTGTGAAACGCTTTTTTCAGAACTAAAAAAGGAGTTAAAAACTATCGATTTAATTGTTTATAGTTCAGGAGTTGGTGATCCAAATTACAAGTTAGAATGGGAAAAAGAATTTCCAACATTACAAACCAATGTTATAGCAGCTACTAAAATTTATGGATTAGCATATCGTTTTTTTAGAAAACAAGGTTATGGACATTTGGTAGGGATTTCTTCAATAGCATCTATCCGAGGAAATAGACATGTGCCACCCTATTTTGCTTCAAAAGCATTTCAAGCAAATTATTTAGAATCACTTTGGATGAAAGGAAAAAGAAGCAAAGCAAAAATTAGTGTTACAGATATTCAGCCTGGTTTTGTTGATACTTCAATGGCAATTGGAAATACATTTTGGATGTCCACTACAGAAAAAGCTACTCAACAAATTTATACGGCCATAAAAAAGAAAAAGAAGAAAGCATACATTACAAAACGTTGGGGGTTTATTGCATTACTTTTAAAGGTGGTTCCATCATGGTTGCTTTATAAATTTAGTTAACTAAAATATCAAATGAAAAATAAATTAAAAGCAGTACAAGAATTTCACGAAGTGTTTGGGCTTGACTTTGAACAAAAACCAATTGCAGCATTACCAAAAGCAAAGCTTAAGTTGAGATTTGATTTAATGGCGGAAGAAAACGAAGAATATTTAATGGCCGCAAAAAATAATGATATTGTTGAAGTTGCAGATGCTTTAGGAGATATGTTATATATATTGTGTGGTACTATTTTAGAACACGGAATGCAATATGAAATTGAAGAAATTTTTAATGAAATACAAAGAAGTAATATGAGTAAATTAGGAGCTGATGGAAAACCAATTTACAGAGAAGATGGCAAAGTTTTAAAAGGGCCTAATTATTTTAAGCCTAATATTTTAAAAATAATAAATCATGAATCTTAACATTATTTTAAGGTATAGTAAATTCAAAAATGTGTTATTTTATAAAATATTAGAATTTTCTAATAAACCAAATCAATCAATCAAATAAAATTATGAAAAGTACAGTTAAAAAAATGATGCTTTATTCTTCAATAGTTGCATTATCTATGTTGATTTCTTGTGAAAGTGAGAGGCCAGCAGAAGAAAAAATTCCGGGAATTATTGTTGAAAATATGGACACTTCCATTAAACCATCTGATGATTTTTTTAGATTCGTCAATGGTTCTTGGATAGATAAAACAGAAATACCTGCCGATAGAACTAGGTGGGGAAGTTTTGATGAACTTAGAAAAAAAACAGATTCAGATGTTTTAACCATCTTAAATGAAGCAATTGCAGAGGATAAGTTTCCGAAATTAAAAGATGCAGAAGGAAATTTAACCTTGGAATCTGATCAGAAGAAAGCTGTAAATTTCTATGAAACTATTATGGATACTGTAGCTAGAGAAGAGCAAGGAATTGAGCCTATTAAGCCATTTTTAGCAAAAATTGATGCAATAACTAATATTGCAGATTTACAAACTTTATTAATAGACATGGCACCTTACGGAGGAGCTGGGTTTTTTAATTTTGCAGTATTTAACGATTTAAAAGATAGTAAAATGAATGCAGGATATGTTACACCTGCAGCTCTAGGATTATCACGTGATTATTATGTTGATCAAGATGAGGATACAAAAGAAAAACGAAAAAAATACATTGCGCATATTGCAAAAATGCTACAGTTTTTTGGTGATTCAGAGGAAGTTTCCATAGCAAATGCTGATAAAGTTTTTCAATATGAATATAATTTAGCTGAACCACGATTTACAAAAGAAGAATCTAGAGATACTAGAAAATTATACAACCCTAAAACTATTGCTGAACTTTCAGAAATTACACCTTCAATTAGTTGGGAATCGTATTTTAAAGGATTAGGAATAGATAATTTAGACAGAGTTATTGTTATGCAACCTAACTATATGATGACGGTTGAGAAAATGTTAACCTCAAGTTCAATAGATGATGTAAAATTATATTTGCGTTGGACTGCAATTGATAGGGCAGCAGGGATGCTTAATAATGAACTTGATATTGCTAATTGGGAATTTTATAACAAAGAATTACAAGGAGCAAAACAACAAAAACCTAGAGATGAAAGAGCTTTAGCTTCTCTAAATGGAGCAATTGGTGAAGCTTTAGGTAAACTATATGTTGATAAGAAATTTCCGCCAGAAGCAAAAGCAAAAGCAGAAGAAATGATTGTAAATGTGATGCTTGGTATGGAAAAAAGAATAAATGCATTGGAATGGATGAGTGATGAAACTAAGATAAAAGCATTGGAAAAATTAACTAAAATGACCGTTAAAATAGCATATCCAGATAAATGGAAAGATTATGCATCTTTAGATGTAAAAGGATTAAAAGATGGTGGTTCGTATTTCCAAAATTCAGTAAATATTTCTAAATGGAAATTTGAAGAAAATATAGGTAAATTAGGTAAGCCAGTTGATAGATCTGAATGGGGAATGGCACCACAAATTGTAAATGCGTATTTTAATCCAGTAAATAATGAAATTGTTTTTCCAGCAGCAATTTTACAACCTCCATTTTATAATTTTCAAGCTGATGAAGCTGTTAATTATGGAGGAATAGGTGCTGTAATTGGACATGAAGTTTCTCATTGTTTTGATGATTCAGGTGCAAGATTTGATGCTGATGGTAATTTAAAAAATTGGTGGACTGATGAAGATTCAGAAAAGTTTGCTGTGTTGGGAAAAAAATTAGTAGATCAATATAGTGCTGTAGAAGCATTAGAAGGTGTTAATTTAAATGGTGAATTTACACTTGGTGAAAATATTGGAGATTTGGGAGGTGTAAATGCAGCTTATGACGGATTGCAAATTTTCTTTGAAAAAAATGGAAGACCAGAAGATATTGATGGTTTTAATGCAGAACAACGTTTTTATATGTCTTGGGGAACAATTTGGAGAACTAAAATGAGAGATGATGCAATGAAAAATTTAATTAAAACAGATCCTCATTCACCGGGAATGTACAGAGCTTATATGCCTTTACAAAATGTTGACGCTTTCTACACCGCATTTAACATAGCCGAAGGTGATGAAATGTATTTAAAACCTGAAGAAAGAGTTAAAATCTGGTAAAATTAAAATAGATAATATTACATAAAAAAGGAGCTTTTAAAGCTCCTTTTTTATTAAATCGGCGTTATAAAAACCACCTTTATTTTCTTTTCTGTTTTTTGAAAATTGTGTAATTAAATATGCAGTAGTAATTAAATTTCTTAATTCACATAAATCGGTTGAAAGTTCAGAATGATCATATAACCGTTTATTATCTTCATATAAATTAAGTAATCTTTTTTCAGCACGTAATAAACGTTCATTTGAACGTACAATGCCAACATAATTACTCATAATGGTTTTTACTTCATTTTTATCATGGGTAATTAAAATTTTCTCCATGTTTTTTACCACTCCACTATCATTCCATTTAGGAACATTTAAGGGAAATTTTATTTTATGAAATCTTTTGATTAAATTATCCAAGGCATTATGTGAAAATACGATTCCTTCTAACAATGAATTAGAAGCCAATCTATTTGCACCATGCAAGCCTGAGCGGGTAACTTCACCACTTGCATATAAATTTTTAATAGAGGTCTTAGCTTTTTTATTAATGTTTACGCCACCACAAATATAATGTTGAGCTGGTGAAACAGGAATATAATCTTTTCGAACATCTACACCTAAACTCAAACATTTTTTAGTAATATTTGGGAAGTGTGTTTTAAAAGTTTCATTATCTATATGCGTGCAATCTAAATACACATGTGGCGTACCACTTTTTTTAAGTTCATTATCTATGGCTCTAGCAACAATATCTCTAGAGGCTAATTCCTCACGAACATCATATTTATGCATAAAACGTTCGCCATTATAATTTCTTAAAATTGCACCTTCACCTCGAACAGCTTCAGATATTAAAAATGCAGGATATTCTCCTGGGTTGTACAAAGCTGTTGGATGAAATTGAATAAATTCAACATCAGAAATTTCAGCTTTTGCTCTATAAGCCATTGCTATTCCATCACCAGTAGCAATAATAGGGTTTGTTGTTGTGCTATATACTTGTCCGTTGCCTCCAGTTGCCAACATTGTTACTTTTGCAACAAATGTTTTCACATAATTTTTTTTCTCATCTAAAACATAAGCACCAAAACAAGTTATTTTTTCTTTTCTAGTAATTCTTTTTTTAGTGAGCTGATGTTCTGTAATTAAATCAATAGCATAATGGTATGTTAAAAAAGTAATATTTTTAGTTTTTTCAACTTGTTCAATAAGTGCTCTTTCAATTTCAGCACCTGTAATGTCTTTATGATGTAAAATTCTATCTTGCGAATGACCACCTTCTCTTCCTAAGGAATATTTTCCAGACTTAGTTTTATCAAAATTTGCTCCCCAATTAATTAATTCTTGTAAACGGTCAGGTGCAGCTTCAACTACCATTTTAACTACTTCTTCATCACAAATCCCGTCTCCAGCAACTAAAGTATCTTTAATGTGTTTTTCAAATGAATCTACAGTTTTATCCCAAACAGTTGAAATTCCACCTTGGGCATATTTGGTATTGCTTTCTTTTTTTTCGTTTTTGGTAACTATAGTTATAGAAGCGTCTTTAAAATGTATTGCAGTTTTTAAAGCAAAAGACAAACCCGCAATTCCAGAACCAATTATTAAAAAATCTGTTTTATGTATTTTTTTTTCAGCGTTCATTTAAGCTCCTAAATTATTTAGAAAGTGCTAACATTCGTTCAATAGAAACCAATGCTTTTTTACTTAATTCAGGGTCAACAGTAACTTCTGGCAACTCATGTTTTAAGCATAAATACAATTTTTTCATGGTATTCATTTTCATATAAAAGCACTCGCTACAGTTACAATTATCATCATCTACTGGAGCTGGAATTAAAATTTTATCAGGTGATTCCTGACGCATTTTGTGTAAAATACCAACCTCAGTTGCAATTATAAATTTTTTGGCTTTACTCGTTTTGACATAATTTAACAAGCCTGAAGTTGAACCAACATATTTGGCAACTTTTAATAAATGAGCCTCAGATTCAGGATGTGCTATAATTTCAGCATCAGGATTTTCAGCATATAAATTCAATATTTTTTCAATCGAAAAAGCTTCGTGAACCATACACGCACCATCCCAAAGTAGCATGTTTCTACCTGTTTTTTTAATTAACCAAGCTCCTAAATTTCTATCTGGAGCAAAAATGATAGGTTGATCTTTAGGAATTGAATTTATAATTTTTTCAGCGTTTGAAGATGTACAAACAATATCAGTTAATGCTTTAATTTCTGCGGAAGTATTTACATAAGAAACCACAAGATGATTTGGATGTTCTTTTTTGAAAGCAGCAAAATCAGCTGGTGGACAAGAATCAGCTAAGGAACAACCAGCTTTTAAATCTGGTAACAATACTTTTTTTGAAGGATTTAATATTTTAGCTGTTTCAGCCATAAAATGAACTCCAGCAAAAACAATAATATCAGCATCCGTAGTTGCTGCTTTTTGAGCCAAGGCTAAACTATCACCTACAAAATCTGCAATATCTTGTATGGCATCTTCTTGATAATAATGAGCTAATATAATGGCATTTTTCTTCTTTCGTAGTTTTTTTATTTCTTTAAAAAAATCAACGCTTTTAGGTGGTTCTATATCTAAAAAACCATTTTTCTGCAGATTTATTTTAGCTTTTTCAAGTGTTGTCATAATTGTTATTTATGATGTTAAGACCAAATAATATGCCAAACAATCGGATAAAAAATCCGATTATCTTAGCAATTGCAATTTATAAAAACTTAAAGTGATAATCAAGATTTTACTATTTTGATTTATTTAACTTTAACTCTCCAACCAAATTTGTCTTCGGCTTTATTTTTTTGAATATCTGTAATACCTTTTTTTATTAATGAAGCATAGCTATTTTCTACTTTAGGTAATTCAAAACTTTCACCTTTATTAGAAAAACCACTAATAGGGCTAATAACAGCAGCAGTTCCTGCCCCAAACATCTCTAGTAATTCACCTTTACGAGCAGCTTCAACAATTTCAGTAACTCTAACGGGTCTAACTTCTATTTTAATTCCTTTGTCTTCTGCAAATTGAATGATGCTTTTACGTGTAACACCATCTAAAATACGATCACTTGTTGGTGCTGTTAGTAAAGTATCATTTACTCTAAAAAACACATTCATTACACCTGCTTCTTCTAAGAATTCGTGTTTGTTAGCATCTGTCCAAACTACTTGTTGAAATCCTTCTTGATTTGCTAATTTAGTTGGGTAAAAAGAACCTGCGTAATTACCAGCTGCTTTTGCAAATCCAACTCCGCCATCTGCAGATCTACTATATTTATCTGCAAAAACTACTCTTACTTCCCCTGAATAATAAGCTTGAACAGGTGAACAAATAATCATAAATTTATACTTGTTTGATGAAGAAGCAGAAACGCAATTTTCTGTAGCGATGATAAAAGGTCTAATATAAAGGGCACTGTCTTCTCCTTTTTTAACCCATTCTTTATCCATTTTTAATAAAGTAGTTAAACCTTCAAAGAAATAATCTTTTGGAAAAGCGGGCATATCTAATCTTTCAGCAGAAATGTTTATGCGTTTTTGGTTTTCATCTGGTCTAAATAACCATAAATCATCATTGTCATCTTTATATGCTTTCATTCCTTCAAAAACGGCTTGCCCATAATGAAATACTTTTGCAGAAGGGTCAAATAATAATGGTTGATATGGGCTAATTTTTGGAGTTCCCCATTCACCATTTTCAAAATCACATTCAAACATGTGGTCAGTAAAAACTTCACCGAATTTTAAGTTGTTAAAATCAATGTTTGAGATTTTTGATTTTGTAATATTTTCAATATGTAGAGCCATAGTTAATCTATATTTAATTTAAGCAAAATTACTTAAATTTTTTTAGTATTTAATTTTAATTTTTTAAAGGCTTATACCTTATATTTAATATATTTGGTTAAAAATATTGATAAAAGTAAATGTGCTAAAATAAAATTGCATTATTAACATATATTAGGTTAATTGTTTTATTTTTTTGTAAAAAAAAACCGAATTAATAAATAAGTTTAATTTTACGGAAATATACTATTTTATACTGGTTTTTAAGTGTGAAAATTAAATTCAAAACTTGGAAAGAAAAATTATAATTACTGAAGATGGCTCTTCAACCATTCATTTACCTGAATGGGATGAACATTACCATTCTATACATGGAGCAATACAAGAAGCTAAACACGTGTTTATTGAAAGTGGTTTGTCACTTTTTTCTGAGAAAGAAATTTCAATTTTAGAAATTGGTTTTGGAACAGGATTAAACAGTTTTATCACTTTTTTAGAAGCTTCAAAATTGAACTTAAATATTAATTATGTTGGGGTTGAAGCATACCCTGTGGAGATGAATGAAATTGAAAAATTAAATTATGTTTCAGAGTTAAAAGCTTTAGAATTTAGTTCTGTTTTTGCTGAAATGCACCAGCAAAAATGGGAAGTTAAAAATGAAATTTCAGTTAAATTTTCTTTGATAAAAAGGAAACAATTTTTTAGTGAAATAAATGATCAAAATAAATTTAATTTAATATATTTTGATGCTTTTGGAGCTCAAGTACAGCCTGAATTATGGACTGAAGATATATTTAAATTAATGTATAATGCATTAAAAAAAGATGGAGTTTTAGTAACTTACAGTGCTAAAGGAAGTGTAAGAAGAGCAATGCAGTCTGTAGGATTTACGGTTGAAAGATCTGTCTCTTATACACATCT
>SDWL01000282.1 GCA_004195315.1 Lutibacter sp. | reverse complement strand
AATTAATAATATTTAAAACATGAAAAAACAACTTATTTTATTTACACTATTGGGAATCATTGGGATTCAATCTTATGCCCAATTACCAGAAAAAGCCGAAGATATTTCTCCACTATTAATTGGTGAAGTTATTCCTGATGTACAATTAAAAGCACCAGATACAAGGGAGCATTCTATATCAAACATCCTAAGTCAAAAACCAACGGTGATCTTATTTTACCGCGGCGGTTGGTGTCCTTATTGCAATCGCCACTTGGCTGAAATTCAAGATGCTGAAAATGAAATAATTAATCTAGGCTACCAAATTATAGCAATAAGTCCCGATTCACCAGAAAACCTTCAAATAACAGATGAAAAGCACCAATTAAATTATAGTCTATATTCAGATAGTGATGGAACGCTTTGTAATGCTATTGGAATTGCTTTTAAGGCTCCCGAAAAATACATAGATAAATTAAGTGAAAAATCTAAAGGTTTGAATGAAGGTTTCCTTCCCGTACCTTCAGTATTTGTTGTTGACACATCAGGGAAAATTATGTTTGAATATATCAATCCAGATTATAAATCAAGATTAACTTCATCACTATTAATTGCTGTTCTACAAAATTTAAAAGATCCTAAATAAAATTATTAAGATAATTTGAACTGGTATGTAAAATATGAGTGTGAACAAATATCGTCAGTCATTAAAAAAGATTAAAGAATTTTGAAAACTAAACTACAATCAACAATTACTTGTCTAAAATGTGGCTTTCAAAAAGAAGAAACAATGTGGATATGCAAATAAAAATTACAGAAAGAGTTAAGCGACATTTTTATATTTTTTTATTTGATTGTTAAATTCCTCGATATTCATATAATTAAGTGCCGAGTGTCTTCTTTTTTTGTTGTACCAAATTTCTATGTATTCAAAGATTTCAAGTTTCATTTGTTCTTTAGAGGTGAGTTTATTTCCATAGACCAATTCTGTTTTTAGGGATTTGAAAAAGCTTTCTGCGACTGCGTTGTCCCAGCAATTTCCTTTTCTACTCATACTTCTTTTAATATTATATGATTTAATGGTATTAACAAATTTCTTACTAGCATATTGAACACCTCTGTCAGAATGAAAAATTAATCCTTTTTGAACAGATCTATTTTTAATAGCCATTCTCCAAGCAGCTAAACTTGTTTCTTCGGTGCTCATACCATGGCTTAAACTCCACCCAACCACCTTTCTATCATATAAATCAATAATGGTTGTGAGGTATAAAAAACCTGTTTTAGTTTGAATATAGGTGATATCCGAAACCCAAACTTTTGATGGATTAGTAACAGTAAATGCTCTGTTTAGGATATTTTCTACAACCAAATAATTGTGTTTCGAATTAGTTGTAACTTTAAATTTCTTACTAAGTTTACTTCTTAATCCAAGTTCTCTCATATATTTTGCAACTGTAATTCTAGATATTTGATACCCTAAAGAAGTCAATTCTATTGTAATTCTGGGGCTTCCATAACGCTGCTTTGATGAGAAATAAATGAATGTTATTTTTTCTTTTATAATATTCATTCTAAGCACTCTATTTGAGATAGGTTTAGTTTTCCATTTGTAGTAACTACTGGAACTTACTTCTAAAACTTTACACATCTTTTCAATCGGAAATACTTGCTGGTGATTTTTAATGAAAATGTATTTCATCGACCGCTCTTGGAAAAAATGCCTATTGCTTTTTTTAATATATCACGTTCTAACTCAACATCTTTTAGCTTTTTCTCCAACTGATAAATCTTTTCTTGTTCTGGAGATAATTTTAGATTTCCTTTTCCAGGAAACTTCCTTCTCCAAATTCTTCTTGTTCTTTACGCCATTTATATAGCAGGGTAACTCTAATTCCTAGTTCTCTAGCCAATTCTGAAATGTTTGACCTTTCCTGACTTAATTCAACAGCTTTTCGTTTAAAAACTGAATCATAAATTTTTCTTGATTGTTTCATAAATTAAAATTAAGATTTTATTCTTAACTCTAACTGTAAGCTAAATTAGTACATCCACAGTTATAAAACAGAAATAAAAGAGATTGCGCATAATATTAGAAATAAACATAGTAACTCTAAGATAAAACAACAACGCATTTACCAAACTCAACAAATGCAGTTATTTTAGAAGTGATAAATATCATAAGGAAAGCCAATAATATAGTTTATATTTAAGTCTAATTTTAAAAATCAAATGATATGAAAAAATTGGATTGTTGTTGCAATAATTATTGTTCTAATTTACAGTTCCCAATTTTCAGATACACCCAAAACTAAAGACACTAAGTCAAATTTTTCTTCAAAAACGAAAGTAGAAAGTGTAAAAATAAACAAAGACAATGAATATGCTTGGGGCTTAACAGGTATGATTAGGAATGAAACCTCATCAAAAATAAAAGGGTATGCTAAAATAAAATTCCTAAATTCAAAGGGAGATATCACTCATACAACCAAATGTTTTGTTAATGATAGAGCTTATTTAAACCCTGGTCAAGCAGGTGTTTTTGAATATTTTACATTACCCAAAAACTTTGAAGGTGTTATTGATTTTGATGTTGAATTTATTGAAAATTAAAAACTATGAAAAACGAACAACCTAAATTGACGCCGAAAAGAATTAAATTCAATGAGAAATATAAAGAATTTACAGAAATAGAACTCTTAAAAGAGAACATTTATAATCAAGAATTAATTTACAGTAAGTTGGAGAATATTAGAAAAAACACATCTAATATTGTTTGGTTTTTAATAGTTATTCCAATTATTGTAGGCTTTATATTGGGAGTTTTTTCATAATTAAACTTTGAATAATCAACTTTATTAAACTTTTATTAATTAAACTTTTATTAATTTATTCTGCAATATTGAACAGAACACCTGAAAAGATGAGGTTTTACTTAAAATTGTGCAACTAGTGTGCAAATAAGATATAAAAAAACCACAACCGTTTAATAATTAACAAGTTGTGGAATATAAGTGTTGACCTACAAGGACTCGAACCTTGACTGACGATACCAAAAACCGGAGTGCTACCATTACACCATAGGTCAATTTGAGGCTGCAAATTTAATGCAAAGTTTTAAATCTGTCTCTTATACACATCT
>SDWL01000281.1 GCA_004195315.1 Lutibacter sp. | reverse complement strand
AGATGTGTATAAGAGACAGCTTTTTGTTATTAGTTATTGTTTCAATGATGGCTAATGAATACAGTAACAAAACATTAAAACAAAACTTAATTGATGGTTTAAGCAAAAAAGAATTTGTATTATCAAAATTTTATACCGTTATTTTATTGGCTTTAATTTCAACAATATTTGTATTTATAGTCTCAGTTATATTAGGTTATATTTATTCAGATTTTAACGAGTTTTCTATTGTAACTACTGATTTAGAATATTTATTTGCTTTTTTTATAAAACTTGTTGGGTTCTTTTCATTTGGGTTATTTTTAGGAATTTTAGTAAAAAGAAGTGCTTTTGCAGTTGGCGCTATGCTAATTTGGGCAATGTTTGAAGGGTTTATTAAAGGAATGTCTTATTGGAAATTAGAAGACTACGTAAATGAAATTATGCAGTTTTTCCCACTAGAAGCAATGGCTAACTTAATAAAAGAACCTTTTACACGTTTAAGCGCTGTAAAAACTGTTGCAAAACAAGTAGGTGAAGATCTGTCAAAAGACTTTTCTGTTCAATCGCTAGATATTCTTATTGTACTTATTTGGACTGCAATTTTTATATATCTTTCTTATGCATTACTTAAAAAGAGAGATTTGTAATTAATTATTTAGTTATAATAGTTATTGTTACATTTGAAAAATTATTTACATATTCTTCAAATGAGAAAATTAATTACCATTCTTTTTTTTCTATGTGTTTTAAATAGTTTTGCTCAAGGTGAAGCAAATGTTTGGTATTTTGGTGAAAATGCAGGTATAGATTTTAACAGCGAATCTCCTACCCCATTAACTAACAGCCAATTAAATACGTCTGAAGGGTGCTCTGCAACATCTGATTCAAACGGAAATTTATTATTTTATTCTGACGGAACAACAGTATGGAATAAAAATCATGATATCATGTTAAATGGGACAGGATTAAAAGGACATCCTTCAAGCACTCAATCTGCAATGATAATTCCACGACCTGAAAATATAACTCAATATTACATTTTTACAGTTGGAGCAAAAGTTGGAGATGGTGAATATGGTTTTAATTATTATACCCTTGATATGGATGGAGATGCTGGTTTAGGGGAGATTGTTGCTGGTCCTATTGATTTAGCGAATGGTCTATCATCTGAATGGACAGAAAAAGTGGCTGCAATTAAAGGTGAAGAATGCAACACTTTTTGGGTGCTATCATATGCTACAAATCAATTTTACGCATATAAAGTAACAAGCGCGGGAGTTGCTAATACTCCTATTATATCAACAACCACACATTTTGCAATTGATAGACGAGGCTACTTAAAAATATCTCCAAACGGAAAAAAAATAGCTATTGCACACATGAGTGATGATAAGTTTTTAATGTATGATTTTAATAACTCAACAGGTGAAGTAACAAACGAAATAAACCTCCCTCTAGAAACACCAGCAAATAAATCATACGGAGTTGAATTTTCTTCAAATAGTGAAAAATTATATGTCCATGCATCTAATGATTTTTATAGCGACATTTCTTCGGAATGGAATAACCCTAATAACCATTTTTCTACTTTATATCAATTTGATATTAGCTCTAATATTACTTCAAATATTATTAACTCAAGAAAAATAATAGATTCACGAAATTTATATAGAGGGGCATTACAATTAGGTCCAGATCAAAAAATATATAGAGCACTCTCACAAACATACAATATTGGAACCCCTTTTTTAGGAGTTATTGAAAATCCCGAAAATGATGGTTTATTATGCAATTATAAACATGATGAAGTTTCTTTAGGTGATAGAAATTCTACCCAAGGTTTACCTCCTTTTATTGCATCTATATTCTCTCAAATTGAAATTACAAGTGAAGAACATAATAACAATCTTATCACAAATCAAATCTTAAAATTATGTGTTGGAAGTGATTACACATTCAATACAGAAAATTTAACGGGAAACCCAACGTATAGTTGGACTCACAATAGTATTGAAATAAATAACACTTCAAACTTAACCCTAACAAATATTCAACTAATTGATGCTGGGGTTTATGAATTAGAAGTTGATTTAATTGATAATTGTGGCTTTCAAATTATATACAAAGGTAAATTTGAAATTGAAGTATATTATCCTCCTATAATTTCGAATTCTTTAATATATATCCAATGTGATATTGATGAAAATAGCATAGATGGCATTACACTATTTAATCTAAATACAAAAATATCTGCGATTACAAACAACGATCCAAACCTAGAAGTACTCTTTTATGCATCACAAAGTAACTATGATAACCTTATTCCAATTTCAAATCCTTCAGAATATGAATCTTTAGATAATCCCCAATTATTGGTTAAGATAACAAATACCCAATCTGGTTGCTACACAACTGGATTTATGGAATTAAATGTCAATCCAACAAGTTTAGATAATTACAACGATATATATACTTGTGAAAATGAGTTATCTGATGTAAATTCAAATGAAATAATAAGTATAGGAAGTGGCAAAGGAACTTTTGACTTTGAAGTTATAAGAAACTCTATTTATGATATTTTCACTGATCCAACTATTGAAGTTGAATTTTATGAAAGTTCTAGTGATTCACAATTACAAATCAATAAAATATCAGGAATTAATGATTATCCAAATATGGAGATTTTCGTGAGAATTTCAAATAAAGAGACTAAGAACTGTATCTCGGGAGGGAAATTTAACTTATCTGTCAATCCAATCCCAATTCCTGAAGGCATTAATGAGAATATTATTTTATGCGTTAGCAACCCTAGAAATGAACCACAATTATTTACAGTAAATTTAAATGGCCATATTGGTATTTTAGATGATACTTATCAATGGTATTTTAATGATACTGAAATTTCGAGTGCTATAGAGCCAACTTATGATGCCAATGCAGAAGGTGTTTATAAAGTTGTAGCAACACGTAGGTATGTAAATACTTTAATTGATGTTAATTATTGTAACGGATACAATTCATTTAAAGTTATTGAATCCAATCTACCACTGATAACTCAGAATGATATTACAGTTGTTGATGATTCTGAAAATAATTCTATTTCAATAACAACTACCAATTTGGGCATTGGAGATTATGAATATGCCATAA